>JAYRLF010000010.1:10064-26494 GCA_041905385.1 Allosphingosinicella sp. | reverse complement strand
CGACGAGCAGCAGGTCCGCAACCGTGACGATCCCGCTTTGCTCGATCGCTTGCGCAATCGCCAGCATTACGGCGAGTCCGCGGGCGTCGTCGGCGATGCCGGGCCCGAACAGCCTGCCGTCGCGCTCGCGGACGGACACGTCCGTGCCGGCGGGAAAGACGGTGTCGATATGCGCCGATACGACCAGGGTCGGCGCGGAGGCCCCGCCCGACCCCGGCCGTCGGGCGATCACATTGCCGGTGCCGTCGACACGGACATCCTCGATCCCGGCCTCGCGGAAGCGACGCCGCAACGCCTCTGCCCTCGTCTCCTCGCCGAACGGCGGCGCGGCGATCTCGGCCAACCGACGTTGCTCCGCCAGCGTTGCCGCATCGGCAGCCTCGATCGCGCTCAGGATCCGTCGAATCGCCGGATCGCCGGCAAGACGCTCGACCGCGGCATCGACGCGGTCACCATTACCGGTCGCAACCTGGCTGGCGCCGATCGCGGCGAAGGCGACAAGGTCAAGCCAGGACATGCAATCGCCTCTCGTCTGCGACCAAAGGCCAGCCGACTGTCACGTCGGCGACCGTCCTGCAATGCGATGCGGCCGCACCACGGCGCAAGTCAGATGCGGAAGCGGATGCCGATCGTGAACGAACGACCGATCACATCGTAGAGACCGCTGCCCTGGATCGGGATGGCGAAGTCCTGCGGGTGAACCGGCGGATCGGTGTCGAAGAGATTGTCGATCACCGCGAACAGCTCGGCCTGCCGATCGCCGGCCAGCAGATCGTAGCTGGCGGACAGCGTCACGTAATAGCGCGCGCTCATATCGTTGTCGGCCAGGTCGAGGGCGCCATTCCGGTTGTAGGTGAGGTTGTACTTGCCGGCGCTGATGAACCTGCCGCCGAGATACAGGCCGAAGGGGCCATTGTCGTAATTGACGCTCGTCCGGAACTGCCATTTCGGCATGCGGAAGCTGCTGTTGTTGCCATTCTCGCCGACCCGGTCGTCGGTCGCGATCGTGGTCGACTGGGATAGCTCGAACGCCCGGGTCGCGAACAGGCCGAGCGAGAGATTGCCCGACCAGCCACCGACGATCCGCGAAAGCGGGGTGCTGTAGCTCGCCTCGAGGTCCAGCCCACGCGAGCGGAAGCGGTTGATGTTGACGTTGGTGCCCGCGAGCTGGGTCGGTACGCCGTTCGCGCCGATCGTGAACAGCGCGCAGAAGTCCTGATCGCCCGCCACGCACCCGTCCCACAGTTGCTGCGGGGTGCCGGCGGCGGCGGCGATCGCATCCCTGATCTTGATGTCATAATAGTCGACCGACAGCCTGAGGCCGCTGAACCAGCGCGGCTGATAGACGGCACCGAGGATCCAGGTGTCCGCCCGCTCCGGCCGCAGATCGACATTGCCGCCGCGGAAGCGCTGCACCGCGACGGCAACCCCGTTCACGAAGATCGGCGTCGTCGCGACATTGCCCGCGGTGAAGAGCTCGTTGACGTTGGGCGCGCGGATGTCGCGCGAGCGGGTCGCCCGCAGGCGCAGCTGGTCGTCGACATTCCAGGACAGGCCGAGCTTCCAGGTGGTGACGTCGAAGCTCCGGCTCTCAATGCCCGGGACCGGCAGCAGCACCGGCCCCTCGACCGAATAGAAGGACTGGCGAAGCGCGCCGAGCAGCTCGACATTGCGGGCAAACGGAACGTCGCGAAGCAGCGGGAAGACCGCCTGGACATAGCCCTCCGCGACCTCGACCTTGCCGGCCAGCGACGAACGGGTCTGGCCGATGAAGAAGCCGCCCGCCTGCGAGATCGGGTCGGACTCCTGCGACAGCTGGTCATGCCGATATTCGGCGCCGAGCGCGACCGAGACCGGCCCGGCCCAGGTGGAGAAGGGATCGCCGGTGACGTTCACGGCCGCCACCTGCTGCTCGATCTCGACGCGCCGGGTTGCGGTCGCGTGGATATAGTCGAGCGCCGCCTGGGAGGGCGCACCGACTCCGAACAGGTTGATCGGCACGCAGGCCGGATCATTGTTGTTGGGATTGGCGTCCGCATTGACCCGACAGGTCGGGGTCGTGCCGACCAGCACCGAATCGACCGCCCGGTTCAGGTTCGCGGTGACGACATTATCGAACGCGCGGGCGTCCTCGGTGCTGCGGCCATATTGGTAATAGCCCTCCCACCGGAAGCCGCCGAGCGTTCCTTCGAGTCCGCCGACGAAGCGCAGCGTCTCGAACTCGCTTTCGCCGCGGATGAACCCGAAGTCAGTGCTGTAGCGCCCCAGAGCGAAGGAGGTCTCGCCCGCATTCGCCATCTGGGTGCGGATCGCGCCCGGCAGGAACGCATTGTCGATGCTGATCCGGAACGGCGCGCTGAAGATGATGCCGGCGTCATGGGCGAAAGCGGTGGGCGATCGCGCGACGATATTGGTGAAGGAGCCCTCGACGAACAGCGAGAGACTGTCGCTGAAATCGAAGGAGAAGCGCCCCATCGCGCCGTAGCGCTCGACCGGCTGCTCGATGGCGACGAAGAGACCGGGATTGACGCCGGATCCGCCGGACATGCTGTTGCCCGGGAATGGCGATGCGGCGGCATTGGCCGAGAAGGAGGCGGGATTGAAATATTGGCCGGTGACGAACGGCCGCGGCACCCCGCCGGGGCCGAAATCGGTGCCACGGGCGACACCGCTGAGGATGAGGCCGCCCAAGGTCACGCTGGAGGACTGGAAATCGGGCGCGAGGACGAACCGGTACTGGCCATTGTTCGCCGCGAAGGCCGGGTTGCGGATCAGGCCGAACTGACGGCGCGACCAATCGCGGTCGCCCTGCGACAGCACGCCTTCGTTGCGATACCATTCGGCACCGATCAGGAAATGGGCGCGATCGTCCGCGAAATTGGCGCCCCAGGCCAAGGTCGCGAGATAATTCTCATGGTCGCCTTCGTCGCTCATCCCGGCCTGGAAATTGCCCTCGAACCCGTCAAGCTCGTCCTTGAGGATGAGGTTCACGACGCCGGCGACCGCATCCGATCCCCAGTCGGCCGAAGCGCCACCGGTGACCACCTCGACCCGCGAGATGAGCGCGGTCGGGATGACGTCGATATTGAGGCCGGTGGCCGCCGCCGTCGGCACGTGCCGGCGCCCGTCGACCAGCGTGAGCGTGCGAACGCTGCCGAGCCCGCGCAGGTTGAAGGTGGTGGCGGCGACGCCGGAGAAGCCCTGGGTAAAGGCGGTCGGGCTGTTCAGCACGGCGGTCTGGGGCACCAGGTTGGTGAGCTGGCCCGCGCTCGAGATCGCATTGTCCTCTATCAACTGCTCGCCGAGCACCAAGGTCGGCGTCGGCGCGTCGAAACCGCGTCGATTGAGACGCGACGCGGTCACGACGATCGGCTCATCGTCGCCGCTCTGCGCCGAATCGACCTGAGCCGATTCCTGCGCCAGCGCAGGTGCGGCCATGGCGATGGCCAGCATGCTGGCGACAGCCCCGGAAACCCTTTTGCTCGCTTGCCTGATCGCAGTCATGCTTCCCCCTGATCCATTCCTAGGCTCAGGGTAAGTCATGCAAAACGCCTGTCGGCGCATTTTTGCCGGGCATGCCGCCCGATTCATGCGCGAATGCGACATGGCCAGCCAGAATCCTGCGCGCCACCGCCCGATGCAGCGTCGGCCGCTCGCCGCATCCCCCAGTCGCAACTCCCGGGATCGCGAAGTGACGGAAGGGCAGGCATTCGACCAACCAAGCTCGCCCACCGGGGTGGCCGGCTCCGGCCCTAGAGCGTCGCTGCCGGCGTGAAATCCTCGGTATCGATCTCGCTCAGGGTCGCCTGATTGTAGCGCGCGCCGGCGAACGCGCCCGGGCGGGTCAGCGCGTCGATCTCGTCGATGACCTCCTGCGTGAGCGCGATCGTCCGCGCCGCGAAATTCTCGGCGAGGTGATCGAGCGAGGTCGTGCCGGGAATGGCGACGACATGGGAACCGCGGCTCAGCACCCAGGCGAGCGACAATTGCGCGGGCGTGCAGCCGACCCGCCGGGCGATCGCCTCGAAGCGGGCGTAGACGGCCAGGTTGCGGTCGAGATTTTCGCCCTGGAAGCGCGGCATCTGGCGCCGCAGATCGTTGGCGGGGAGCTGGTCGGTCGAGCGGATCGTGCCGGCGAGGAAGCCGCGCGCGGTCGGCGCGAAACAGACCAAGGCGGCGCCGAGCGCGCGGGTCGCGTCGAGCACGCCGAGCTCGACGTTGCGCGACCAGGGCGAATATTCGTTCTGGACCGCAGCGATCGGGTGCACCGCATGCGCCTGGCGCAAGGTTGCGGCGGAGACCTCGCTGAGGCCGATCGCACGGACCTTGCCGGCCGCGACCATGTCGCCGAGCGCACCGACCGACTCCTCGATCGGGACGTTCCTGTCCCAGCGGTGCAGATAATAGAGATCGATGACGTCGGTGCGCAGCCGCCGCAGGGCCTCGTCGACGGTGCGACGCAGGGTTTCCGGGCGGCCGTCGATCACGCGCTTGCCGTCGACACCGGTCATGCCGCATTTCGACGCGAGTCGAAATTCGCCGCGGCGATGCCCGACGGCGGCGCCGATCAGGCTTTCATTGGCGCCGAAACCGTACAGGGCGGCCGTGTCGAGATGGTCGTAGCCGAGGTCGAGCGCCCGGTTGAGCAGACGCTCGGCATGGTCGCGGTCGGGCGGCGTGCCATAAGCCTGGCTGAGCGACATGCAGCCGAGACCGATCGGCTCCACCGAGAAGGGGCCGATGGCGCGCTTGGGCGCGGTCACGGCTGCTCGTCCGGCCAGTAGAGACGCATCGGATTGGCGACGAGCAGCCTGTGCTGCAGCTCAAAGCCCGGCGCGATGCGCGGGATGACGTCGACCAGCGCGCCATCGTCGGGGATGGAATCCTGCATGTTCGGGTGCGGCCAGTCGGTTCCCCACAGCACCCGGTCGGGATAATCCTCGACCAGCGGCCGCACCGCGGCGACGAAATCGTCATAGGGCGGGCCCAAAGCGGAGAGGCGATCGGGGCAGCTGACCTTGGTCCAGATGTCGGCGCGGCTATCGAGCAGGGCACGGAAGGCGCGCATGTCGGCGCCGTCCGGTCCCTGCGAGACGTCCGGGCGGCCCATATGATCGACGACGATCAGGGTGGGGATGGCGTCGAGGAATGGGCGCAGCTCGGCAAGGATGTCGGCTTCGAAATAGATGACGACGTGCCAGCCGAGCGGCTCGATCCGGCGGGCGATGTCGAGGAACTTGTCCTTCGGAGACTCGTCGACCAGCCGCTTCAGGAAATTGAAGCGGACGCCGCGGATGCCGCCTTCGTGGAGCCGCTCCAGCTCCGCGTCGGATATCGCCGGATCGACGACGGCGACGCCGCGCGCCCTGCCCTCCGATCTGGCGATCGCGGCCAGGGTCGCGCCATTGTCGCTGCCGTGGCAGCTCGCCTGGACGATGACGTTGCGGGCGAAGCCGAGATGGTCGCGCAGCGCGAACAGCATGTCCGGGCCGGCGTCCTGCGGCAGATATTTGGCCTTGGGGCTGAACGGGAAATCCGCCTGCGGCCCGAAGACGTGGCAATGCGCATCGACCGCGCCGGCCGGGGGCCGAAAAAAGGGCGCGCTCGGACGCTCGGCCCAGCTCCTGATCCGATCGCTCATCCGAACACCGTCCCGTCCATCAACTTGCGCGCCGTCCGCAGCATCGCCGCGCTGGTCACATCCCCCTGATCGTCCGTCTCCAGCACGCAGGTCGTCTCGCCGGTCGGATGCTCGACCGAAAGGGTCTTGCGGGCGCCGGCCGGAATGTCCGCCACCGCGGCCGCCGGGGAGCCTTCGAGCAGGCAGGCGGTGGCGACGCTGACCGCGCCCAGCACGCCGATCGAGGCATGGGCCCGGTGCGGGATGAAGGAGCGGACGGTGACGGCGCCACCGTGCCGCGGCGGCGCGACCAGCATCATCTTCGGCACCGACTTCTCGCTGACGTCGCCGAGGTTCATCAGCGGTCCGGCGGCGAGGCGGATCGCCTCGATCCGCGCCTTGAGGGCGGCGTCGGCGTCGAGCGTGTCACGATCCTCATAGCCGGTCGCGCCGACATCCTCGGCACGGAAGACGATGCAGGGCATGCCATTGTCGATCAGGGTGCAGTCCACGTCGAGGATCCGGTCGACGACGTTGCCGGTCGGCAGCAGCGCGCCGCAGCTCGATCCGGCCGTGTCGCGAAATTCCAGCGGGATCGGCGCCGCACTGCCCGGAACACCGTCGATCCGCGCATCGCCGTCATAAGCGACCGAGCCGCCGGGCGTCCGGACGGTCGCGACCGCGACCTGGCCGGTATTTTCCATGAAGATCGACACCTTGGTCTCGCCTACGGCCGCCGCGACGAGGCCGCGCTCGATCGCAAACGGACCGACGGCGGCGAGCATGTTGCCGCAATTCTGGGAGTCGCTGACGATCGGCTGGTCGACGAACACCTGCAGGAAGAGATAGTCGACATCCACGCCGGGCCGCGCCGACGGCGAGACGATCGCGACCTTCGAGGCGAGCGGGTCGGCGCCGCCCATGCCGTCGATCTGGCGCGGATCGGGCGAGCCCATGATCCTGAGCAGGAGAGCGTCGCGCTCGCCGGGTTCGGCGGGCAGGTCGCTCTTCAGGAAGACGCCGCCCTTGGACGTGCCGCCACGCATCCAAAGGCAGCGAACGGCGCGATCAGACATATTTGAGGCCCATCTCGGCCAGCTTCTCGCGCATCCCGTAGATGTCGAGGCCGAGCTCGCCGGCGCCAAGCCGACGCCTCTTCTCCCCCTCCGCGGCCTCGCGCGCCTGCGCCTTTTCGAGCACGGCGGCGGCGGCGGCGCGCGGCACGATGCAGACCCCGTCATCGTCGGCGACGACCACGTCGCCGGCATTGACCAGCGCGCCGGCGCAGACCACCGGCACGTTGACCGAGCCCAAAGTCGCCTTGACCGTGCCCTGCGCCGACACCGCCTTCGACCAGACCGGAAAGCCCATCGCGGTCAGATCGCGGACGTCGCGCACGCCGGCGTCGAGGACGAGACCGCGGCAGCCGCGCGCCATGGCCGAGGTCGCGAGCAGGTCGCCGAAATAGCCGTCGCTGCAGGGCGAGGTCGGCGCCAGCAGCAGGATGTCACCCGCCTGCAGCTGCTCGATCGCGACATGGACCATCCAATTGTCGCCCGGCGGCGCGGAGATGGTCACGGCGGATCCGGCGATGCGCGCGCCCGGATAGATCGGCCGCATAGTGGGCGCGAGCAGGCCGGTCCGCCCCTGCGCCTCGTGCACCGTGGCGACGCCGCAAGCGGCGAGCCCGTCGATCACCGCTTGTTCCGCCCGCTCGACGGTCTGGACGACGATTCCTGCCATGCGCGATCTCCCTCGCCCCACCCATGCGGCCAAAGCCCGAGCGTGCCAATCGGAAGAGTGGCGCTTCCCATAAGATTTTGCGAAGAGTCCGCCAGATGGGCGCGGACGATCTCAACCTTCGCCACCTGCGCGCCGCGGCAGCGGTGGTGCGGAGCGGCAGCGTCACCGGCGCCGCCCGGCTGGTCAACCTCACCCAGCCGGCGGTGACCCAGGCGCTCACCAAATTGGAGCGGCAGATCGGCTTGGCCCTGTTCGAACGGCAACCGGGCGGGATGGTCGCGACCGAGGCGGGCAGGATGCTGGCCGACCGAGTCGAGGCGGCGGTGCGGATGATCGCCAGCCCACGCGTGACGATGACCCAGTCGCGCGCCTTCCTCGCGCTCGCCCAGGCGGGCTCCTATGTCGCGGCGTCCGAACGGACCGGCCTCAGCGAGGCGTCGCTCCATCGCGCGGTCGCCGATCTGGCGATCGGGATCGGCCAGAAGCTGATCGAGCGGCGCGGGCGGGCGGTGACGCTCACGCCACGGGGCCTCGCGATCGCGCGCCGGCTTCGGCTTGCCCGGGCGGAGCTTTCCTCCGCTCTCGCGGAGCTCGCCGCCCTGCAAGGGCGGGAGGTGGGCCGGATCGTGGTCGGGGCGATGCCGCTGTCGCGTGCGCGGCTGCTGCCCAATGCCATCGCAGCCTTTCACCGCGAACATGGCGAGGTCGACATCGCCGTCGCGGAGGGCTCGCATGCCGAGCTCGTTGGTCCGCTTCGCGACGGCGAGCTCGACATGATGGTGGGAGCGGTGCGCGACGTCCTGCCCGCCGACCTGACGCAGCGCCCGCTTTTCGTCGACCGGCCGGTGATCCTCGGCCGAGCCGGACATCCGCTCGCGGCGGCGGGCGGCCGGATCGGGGCGGAGGATCTGGAGCGTTATCCCTGGGTCGTGCCCGAGCGCGACACGCCGTTGCGGCGGCAATGGGAGCAGATGTTCGCCGGCGCCGACCGGACTCCGCCGCGCGTGCCGATCGAGTGCGGCTCGGTGATGATGGTGCGGCAATTGCTCGTGCAGAGCGACAGCCTGACCCTGCTCTCGGTCGACCAGGTCGCGGTCGAGCTCGAGGCGGGTTGGCTGACCCGACTTGCCGATGCGCCGGGCGAAATCAGCCGCACGATCGGCCTGACCACACGCGCCGACTGGCGCCCGACGGCGCGGCAGCTCGGCTTCATCGCCGCGATCGACGCGGAGGCGGCGCGGATCGCAGCCGAACGCTGAGACTTCGTATTTTCTTATGTGCGCGACGCCGTTCCGATTGGCACCCCGCCAAGCGAACTACTTAAGCCGCGGCGATGACAGAGAGGGTCAGCCTGATCGGGTTCGGCGAGGCGGGGCACGCCTTTGCCCAGGCCGGGAGATGGGGCCCGGCGGCGCGGGCCTATGACCGGCTGACCGACGCCGCCGCGACCCGGGCCGGGAAGGAAGCCGACTATGCGGCGGCCGGCGTTTCCAAAGCGTCAAGCTCGGCCGAGGCGGTCGCGGGCGCCTCCCTGATCCTGTCGCTGGTCACGGCCGACCAGGCGGAAGCGGCGGCCTTGGCCGCCGCGGCGGACGTGGCGCCCGGCGCCCTCTTTTGCGACATGAACAGCGTCGCACCGCAGACCAAGCGCGCCGCCGCCGCCACGATCGAAGCGGCCGGCGCGGGTTATGTCGACGTTGCGGTGATGGCGCCGGTCGATCCGGCCGGCCTGGCAGTGCCGCTGCTGGTTTCCGGGCCGCGCGCCGTCGAAGCGGAGGATCGGCTTCGCGCACTGGGCTTTACCGATGTCCGCGTGATCGGCGACGCGATCGGCGCCGCCTCGACGGTGAAGATGATCCGCTCGGTCATGGTCAAGGGCATGGAAGCGCTGACCGCCGAGTGCCTGATCGCGGCGGAACTGGCCGGCGTGCGCGACGCGGTGCTCGCCTCGCTCGACGCGAACCCGATCCGCCGGCCCTGGGCAGTGCGCGCGGATTATGACTTCGACCGGATGCTCGTGCATGGCCTGCGTCGTGCTGCCGAGATGGAAGAGGCCGTCCGGACGCTCGAAGGACTCGGCGTGGAACCGTCGATGACTCGCGGCACGGTGACGATCCAGCGCGCGATCGGCGCGCGCGGCCTCGCACAGGCGCCCGGGGGCCTGGACGGCAAGCTCGAGCTGCTGATCGAAAGGGGCGCCGCCGCATGAGCCTGATCATCGATTGTCACGGCCATTATACGACCGCGCCGACGGCCCATAACGAATGGCGCGATGCCCAGAAGGCGGCGTTCAAGGCGGCAGAAGCGCCGCCCCCCTACCCTGCCATTTCCGACGACGAGATCCGCGAAACGCTGGAGGCGAACCAGCTCCGGCTGCTGCGCGAGCGCGGCGCCGACCTCACCATCTTCAGCCCGCGCGCCTCGGCCATGGCGCACCATGTCGGCGACGAGGGCGTGTCCAGGGCCTGGGCGCGCGCGAACAACGATTTGATCAAGCGCTGCGTCGATCTCTATCCCGAACAGTTCGTCGGCGTCTGCATGCTGCCGCAATCGCCGAAGGCGGACCTGCACGGGTCGATCGAGGAGCTGGAGCGCTGCGTCGTCGAGCTCGGCTTCGTCGGCTGCAACCTCAATCCCGATCCCGGCGGCGGCCATTTCCAGCATCCGCCGCTGACCGACCGTTACTGGTACCCCTTTTACGAGAAGATGGCCGAGCTCGACGTGCCGGCGATGATCCACGTCTCCGGGTCGTGCAATCCGGGCCTGCACGCGACCGGCGCCTTCTACATCGCCGCCGACACGATCGCCTTCATGCAGCTGATCGAGGGCAATCTGTTCGCGGACTTCCCGACCCTGCGCTTCATCATCCCGCATGGCGGCGGCGCGGTGCCCTATCATTGGGGCCGCTATCGGGGCCTGGCCGACATGCTGAAGCAACCGTCGCTCGACGGCCATGTCATGAACAACGTCTTTTTCGACACCTGCGTCTATCACCAGCCGGGCATCGATCTGCTCGCCGAAGTGATCGACACCAAGAACATCCTGTTCGGATCCGAGATGGTCGGCGCCGTGCGCGGCATCGACCCGCAGACCGGCTACTATTTCGACGACACCAAGCGCTACGTGGACGCGCTGCCGATCACGGCCGAACAGCGCCACGCAATCTTTGAAGGCAATGCGCGCCGCGTTTTCCCGCGGCTCGATGCGCGGCTGAAGGAGCAGGGGCGATGAGCATCGTCCGCAACGCCTGGTACGTGCTCGGCTGGGACAGCGAGATTGATCGCGAGCCGCTCGCCCGGACGATCTGCGACATTCCGGTGATCGCCTATCGCAAGCTCGACCGGACCGTGGTGGCGATGCGCGACGCCTGCCCGCACCGACTGCTGCCGCTGTCCAAGGGCATTCGCGAGGGGGATTCGATCCGCTGCCGCTATCATGGGCTCAAGCTCGGGCCCGACGGCGTCGCCGAGGAAATGCCGCTGCGCAACGATCGTGTGAACAGCAAGGTCTGCGCCGAGACCTTCGCCGTCGCCGAGCGTCACCGCTTCGTCTGGATCTGGATCGGCGAGCGCGAGCAGGCGGATCCGGCGCTGATCCCCGACCTTTGGCCCTGCTCGGCGCCGGACTGGGTGTTCGACGGCGGCCATTATCGCGTCGCCTGCGACTATCGGCTGCTGATCGACAATCTCATGGACCTGACCCACGAGACTTATGTCCATATGGGCTCGATCGGCCAGCCCGAGCTGATGGAGGCGCCGATCGAGAACCGGGTCGAAGGCGACCGGGTGTTCGTGACGCGCTGGATGCCGGGGATAGACGCCCCACCCTTCTGGCGCGGCGCGCTGAAGAAGGACGGCCCGGTCGACCGCTGGCAGATCTGCGAGTTCGTGCCGCCGTCGACCGTCATGATCGACGTCGGCGTCGCGCCGGTCGAGGCGGGCGCAACGATCGAGGATCACGACCAGGGCGTGCGCGGCTTCGTGATCGACGTGATGACGCCGGAGAGCGCCACCAGCACCCACTATTTCTGGGGCATGGCGCGCAATTTCGACATCCAGGACACCGGCTTCACCGCCCGGTTCAAGGCCCAGCAGGGCAAGGTCTTCATGGAGGATGTCGAGATCCTCGAAGCGCAGCAGCGCTCGATCCTCGCCAATCCGGACCTGAAGTTGCGGGCGTTCAACATCGACGCGGGCGCGGTCCGCGCACGGCGCATCATCGAGCGCCTCGCCAGCGCAGGAGCCGCATGAATATGGCTGGGAACATTCACGACCATCTCGCCGAGCTCGAGGACATTCCGGGCACGCGGGTGTTCACGGCGCAACGCGCGCGCCAGGGCTATTGGCTCAACCAGTTCTGCATGAGCCTGATGAAGGCCGAGAATCGCGAGGCGTTCAAGGCGGACGAGCGCGCCTATCTCGACCGCTTTCCGATGACCGAGGCGCAGAAGCAGGCGGTGCTGGAGCGCGACTATAACAAGGCGCTCGACGAAGGCGGCAACATCTATTTCCTCGCCAAGGTCTTCTCGACCGACGGCAAGTCCTTTCTCCAGGCGGTCGGCACGATGACCGGGATGAGCGCCGAGGATTATCAGGCGATGATGATCGCCGGCGGCCGCTCTCCGGATGGCGTCCGCTCGAAGAAGGAGGGACGCTGATGGCCCGGATCACGGCCGGCGTCGCGTCCAGCCACGTGCCCGCAATCGGTGCGGCGATCGACCTCGGCAAGAGCGCCGAGGACTATTGGCGGCCGGTTTTCGCCGGCTACGAGTGGACGAAGCAATGGGAGCGGGAGCAGCGCCCGGACGTCGTGATCCTGGTCTATAACGACCATGCCTCCGCCTTCGACATGAACATCATCCCCACCTTCGCGATCGGCTGCGCGGAAGAGTTCAAGCCGGCCGATGAGGGCTGGGGACCGCGGCCGGTACCGGTCGTGAAGGGCCATCCGGACCTCGCCTGGCACATCGCCCAGAGCTGCATCCTCGACGAGTTCGACCTCACCATCATCAACCAGATGGACGTCGATCATGGCCTGACCGTGCCGCTCAGCCTGATGTTCGGCCAGGTCGACGACTGGCCGGCCCGGATCATCCCGATCGCCGTCAACGTCGTCACCTACCCGCCGCCGACCGGCAATCGCTGCTATGCGCTGGGCGAGGCGATCGGCCGCGCCGTCGCCAGTTTCCCCGACGACCTCAACGTCCAGATCTGGGGCACGGGCGGGATGAGCCACCAACTGCAGGGCCCCCGCGCCGGGCTGATCAACAAGGCGTTCGACACCGCCTTTCTCGACGATCTCACCGCCGATCCGGAGCGGCTGCGGCGGATGCCGCACATCGACTATCTGCGCGAGAGCGGCTCCGAAGGCGTCGAAATGGTCATGTGGCTGATCATGCGCGGCGCCCTCGGCGCCGACGTGCGCGAGCTCCACCGCCACTATCACGTGCCGGCCAGCAACACGGCGGTCGGCCATATCGTCCTCGAACCGACAGGAACATAATCATGAAGATCGCCTTGGCCGGCGCCGGCGCCTTCGGCGAGAAGCATCTCGACGGCCTCAAGAATATCGACGGCGTCGAGGTCGTCTCGCTGGTCGGGCGCCGGCTCGAGCCGACCCAGGCGATCGCCGACAAATATGGCATCGGCCACGCCACCACCGATCTCGCCGACAGCCTCGCGCGCGACGATGTCGACGCCGTCATCCTCTGCACGCCGACCCAGATGCACGCCGACCAGGCGCTGCAATGCATGGATGCCGGCAAGCACGTCCAGGTCGAGATCCCGCTCGCCGACAGCCTTGCCGGCGCGGAAGCGGTGCTCGCCAAGCAGCAGGAGACCGGCCTCACCTGCATGGTCGGGCATACCCGCCGTTTCAATCCCAGCCATCAGTGGCTGCACAAGAGGATCGTCGCCGGCGAGATCGCGGTCCAGCAGATGGACGTGCAAACCTATTTCTTTCGCCGCCGCAACATCAACGCCAAGGGCGAGGCGCGCAGCTGGACCGACCATCTGCTCTGGCACCATGCCGCCCATACCGTCGACCTGTTCGCCTATCAGGCGGGCGCGATCGTCGACGCGCATGCGCTGCAGGGGCCGATCCATCCCGAGCTCGGCATCGCGATGGACATGTCGATCCAGCTCAAGAGCGACAGCGGCGCGATCTGCACGCTGTCGCTGTCGTTCAACAATGACGGGCCGCTCGGCACCTTCTTCCGCTACATTTGCGACAACGGCACCTGGATCGCCCGCTACGACGATCTCGTCACCGGCAAGGAGGAGCCGGTCGATGTCAGCCAGGTCGACGTGTCGATGAACGGGATCGAGCTGCAGGACCGCGAGTTCGTCGCCGCGATCCGCGAAGGGCGCGAGCCCAATTCCAGTGTCGCCCAGGTCCTGCCCTGCTACCGGATCCTCGACCGGCTCGATCGCCAGCTCGCGGGGTCATGAAGACCGACGTCGCGATCGTCGGCGCCGGCCCGGCCGGCCTGCTGCTCGGCCATTTGCTGCGCCAGGCCGGGATCGACGTCGTCATCGTCGAGCGCCAGTCGGCCGATTATGTCCTGTCGCGAATCCGCGCCGGCGTGCTCGAGCGGGTGACCACCGACCTGATGGACCAGCTCGGCCTCGGCGCGCGCATGCACGAGGAGGGGCTGCCGCACGACGGCTTCTGCCTCGCCGACGGCGAAAAGCTGATCCGGATTGACATTGCCGGCCTGACCGGCAAGCAGGTGATGGTCTACGGCCAGACCGAGGTTACCCGCGACCTGATGGAGGCGGCGCCGGCGCGCGGCCTGGAAATCGTCTACGAAGCCGAGGAGGTGGCGCTCCACGACATCGAGAGCGAAGCGCCGTTCCTCACATATCGCAACGCCGGCACGGCACAGCGGCTCGATGCCCGCTTCCTGGTCGGCTGCGACGGCTATCACGGGCCGTCGCGTTTGGCCTTTCCGGCATCGGTCGCGCGGGTGTTCGAGCGGGTCTATCCGTTCGGCTGGCTCGGCATCCTCGCCGACGTGCCGCCCTGCAACCACGAGCTGATCTACGCCAATCACGAACGCGGCTTCGCGCTCGCCTCGATGCGCTCGCCGACGCGCAGCCGCTATTATGTCCAGGTGCCGCTGGACGAGCGGCTCGAGGACTGGCCCGACGATCGAGTGTGGGACGAACTGGCCGTCCGCTTGGGCCCCGACGCCGCCGCCCGGATCACCCGGGGTCCCTCGATCGAGAAGTCGATCGCGCCGCTTCGCTCTTTCGTGTTCGAGCCGATGCGGCACGGCAGCCTGTTCCTGGCCGGCGACAGCGCACATATCGTGCCGCCCACCGGCGCCAAGGGGCTCAACCTCGCCGCGTCCGACGTCGCCTATCTGAGCGAGGCGCTGATCGGCTGGTTCAGCGGCAAGGACCGGACCGCGATCGACCTCTATTCGGAACGCGCCCTCGCCCGGGTGTGGAAGTCCGAGCGGTTCAGCTGGCAGCTGACGACCCTGATGCATCGCTTCCCCGACACGGATGCGTTCGGCCGGCGGATGCAGGTGGCGGAGCTTGCCTATGTCGCTTCGTCCAGGGCGGCGCAGCTGACCATCGCCGAAAATTATGTCGGGCTGCCGCTTTGAGCCGAGCCGCGAAACCAAAGGAGAGAGGATGACCCGCCACGCACCGTATCGCGCCGACCATGTCGGCAGCTTCCTGCGGCCCCAGGCCCTGCTCGAGGCGCGCGCCGCCAAGGCACGCGGCGAGATCGATGCCGATGCGCTGCGCGCGGCCGAGGACGCGGCGATCAGCGACGTCGTCCGCTTCCAGGAGGAGCTTGGCCTGCAGGGGATCACCGACGGCGAGTTCCGCCGCACCTATTTCCATGTCGATTTCCTGACCCAGCTCGACGGCGTGATCGAAGAGGGCGGCACTGCCGTCAAATTTCACCGCGCCGACGGCGAGCTCGATTATGCGCCGCCGGTGATGAAGGTGACCGGCAAGGTCCGCCACGCCCGGGACATCCAGCGGCGCGACTATGATTATCTCGCGTCGCAGACGACGCGGACGCCGAAGGTGACCATCCCTTCCCCCACCATGCTCCATTTCCGCGGCGGCCGCGCGGCGATCAGCGAGGAGGTCTATCCGGACATCGAGGAATTCTACGCCGACGTCGCCGCCGCCTATCGCGCCGAGATCGCCAGCCTGGCCGAAGCCGGTCTGCGCTACATCCAGCTCGACGACACAAACCTCGCTTATCTGTGCGACGAGACCCAGCGCGAGAATGCGCGCCGGCGCGGCATGGACCCGGACGAGCTGCCGCGGCTCTATGCGAAGCTGATCAACGATTCGATCCGCGACCGGCCGGCCGACATGGTCGCCTGCATCCACCTCTGCCGCGGCAATTTCCGGTCGAGCTGGGCGGCCGAGGGCGGCTACGAACCGGTCGCCGAGGTGCTGTTCAACGCGCTCGAGGTCGACGGCTACTTCCTCGAATATGACGATCCGCGTTCGGGCGACTTCGCGCCGCTGCGCCACGTGCCCAAGGGCAAGACGGTCGTGCTCGGCCTGGTCACGACCAAGCTCGATGCGCTCGAGGAGAAGGACGACGTCAAGCGCCGGATCGACGAGGCGGCGCGCTTCATGCCGCTCGACCAGATGGCGCTGAGCCCGCAATGCGGCTTCTCTTCGACCGTCCACGGCAACGAGATCGAGGTCGAGCGGCAGGCGGACAAATTGCGGCTGGTGGTGGATGTCGCCCGCGATGTCTGGGGCGAGCTTTAGGGCGCGCGCGACGCCGGTGCGTCGGCGGCTGGAGCGACATTGCCCCGACAACTGATCTGGCCGCCCTGGCCGATGCTCGCGCGGGCGGTGCGGAAGGGCGCCATGCCGTCGATTCCGAAGCGGGACAGGCCGGAGGCGTTGCTGGCGGCGTCGCGCAAGTAGAGTGCGTCGAACGCCTGCTGATCGGACGGCGCGATCTGGTGGAAGGAGACGCGTTTCGCCGTGGCTTCCTCCATCCCCGCGGTGGCGGCGGCGCGGATCTCGCGCGCCAGCGCCGCCTCCCAGACTCCCGTCGACTGGGCGAGCAGATT
>JAYRLF010000010.1:0-10054 GCA_041905385.1 Allosphingosinicella sp. | reverse complement strand
CAGCGCTCGGCGCCCATCGCGCGCGCCGGGTAAGCGCCGCGCGGCACTTCGAGCGCGGTATAATGGTGGGCGACCTCGGCGAAATGGAGCGCCCGGAACGTATCGGGCGGCGCGACGACGCCGTCGAGCACGCCCTTGGCCAGGGCCGAATACACCTCCCCCATCGGCATGTTGACCGGGTCCGCACCGAGATTGCGCAGCACCGTCATCAGCTCGGTGGGTGCGCGGATCCGCATCCCGCGCAGATCCTCGAGGCGCCGCACCGGCCGCTCGCGGGTGATCAGTCCGGGCAGGCTGCCGCCCTGCACCGCAAGCACGACCAATCCCTCGAGCTCGTGCCGGATCTGCGGCGTGGTCTGGGCAAGGCAACGATAGAGCGCGACCTGCTGCTCGATCTCGCGCGCGCCGCTGTAGAAGCCCGACTGCACGCGGATCAGATGCGCGCCGCCGCGCACATAGATCGGCGTGATCAGGCCGATATCGGCGACGCCGTGGCGCAGCTCGCTCATCGACTCGTCCGACGACAGCAGCGCCCCCGACCAGATCGGGCGGATCCGAAGGGTGCCGCCGGAGCGTTGCTCGATGAACTGCATCCAGGCGATATCGGCCCGGCTGAACGGATGGCGCGGGCTGTAAGGGGTCGCATAGACCAATTCGGTCACGCCCGGCGGCAGCGGCCTGGCGCAGCTCGCCAGCAAGAGCAGGCAGAGCGCAGCGAGCAGCCTCATGCCAGCCCCCGCTCCTTGAGGAAGTTCGCCATCGAGGCGACCATCGCCTCGCGGTTCCAGCTGCTCGCATTGACCATGTCGGCGTCGAGCGCGAGGACCGGCGCGCCGGCCGCTTCGAGCGCGAGCCGGGTGAGATTGGTGCCGGACTGCGACAGCCGATTGTCGGGCGGCACCAGCATCACCGCCGCATCGATTCCGCAGCGATCGGCCTCGCTGACCATCCAGCTGTTCATCCACGGCGGCAGATGCAGCACTTCGTTCATCGAGCAGATCCGGCTGGCCAGCGCCTCCATCGGCCGTCCCTTGATCTCGCGAATATATTGGGGTCCCGCGAACGGCATATACATCGACCAGACGAAGACCGCGCCGAGCTGCGCCTCCAGCGCCTGATAGAAGCTGGGATCGTGCCAGAGGCCGGCGCCGATCCACATCAGCCGCAGCCGCTCATTCTCGGCGACGCCGACGCCGGCGGCGACACGCTCGGCGACCTCGTCGCGGAACCTCTTGGCGTGCGCCACCGCCCAGTCGGAGCCGCGGTGCCATTGCGGGATCATCGTATTGGGCATCTGATCGGTGATGGCGACCGGACAGGGCCGGGCATCGCCGATCATCCGCGCGGCCTCGTCGATATAGGATTCCTGTTGGTTGATCTTCTCCATCAGCTCGGCGAGGCGATCCTCGTCGAAGCGGCGGCCGGTCTTGCGCTCGAGCAGGGCGATGAGGTCGCGCATCTCGTCGACGAGCAGGGCGATCCGATCCGGCTGGTAGACCCGCTCCCAATCGCTGTTGCTATGCTCGAACCAATTCGGGTCCCTGTCGGTCCAGGCCGGCGCCTCCATTGCGAAGAAGTCGGTGTCGAGCGCGCCGGCCCATTGGCCGAAGACCTGCTGGATGCAGTCGCAGGTCAGGCGCGCGAGCAGCACGGTCGGCCGGGGGAGCCCACCCCAGGGCGCGGTCGCCGGATCGTCGGCCAGCGTGCAGGCTAGACCGAGCGAGCAATATTTGCAGCTGTTGGCCGGATAGCCCTTCGCCGCCATCGCGTCGAAATAGCGGGTCGAGAGCTGCTTCACCGAAATATATGCCGACCACCATTGGTTGGTGACCAAAGGGATGTCCATCACGTGGAATATCTCGTGCGGCGTGTCGGCCTGGGCGATGGCGAAGGGCTCGCCCTCGTCGACGACGCGCCGCTTGAGGTCGGCGCCGAACGCCTTTTGATAGGCGGTCGCCGCGGCCGTGCAGGCCAGATCCTTACGCGTACGGACCGTCGCGACGCTCATTTGAACACTCCGAATTCCTTGAGTTGCCTGACCCGCTCGGGATCGATGCCGGCAATGTCGCGGGCAATGGCCTCGCCATGTTCGCCGATCGCGGGCGCGCGATAAGGCTCGACCCGGTCGGCCGAAAAGCTGATCGGCGTGCGGACATGGCCGAAGGCGCCGAGATGCGGATGATCGAGCGTGACCAGAGCCTGGCGCTCGGCCAAGCCGGCGTCGCGCTCGATCATGTCCTCGATATCCTGGACGGCCGCTGCCGCGATGCCGGCGGCCTGCAATTCAGCCGCCGCCGCATGGGCGTCGCGCGCGGCTGTCCACGCCGCGATGTCGTCGCCGCCGATCAGCGTCCGCAAGGCCTCCCGAGCGGAAACATCGGCAAGGCTGATCGCGATCCAGCGGTCCTCGCCCGCGGCAGGATAGACGTCCTGGTGGGCGATGTGCGGGTCGGCATTGCCGCTGCGCTGCGGCGCCGGCCCGGTCTGGGCCGCGGCGATGGCGGCGCGCATCTGCTGCACGCAGACTTCGTACATGGAAGCGTCGACATGGGCGCCGGCTCCGGTCTCGGCCCGCCTGGTGAGCGCCGCCGCCGCGGTCGCGGCCATGACGAACGGAACGATGACATCGCCATAGGGGACGGAGCCGGGAATCACGGGGTCGCGGTCCGCCCAGCCGGTGAGGTAGGTCCGTCCCGACAAGGCGGCGCCGGTCCCGTCGACGCCCCATTCCTGGGCGAGCGGGCCGGTCTGGCCGTAGACGCTGCCCGAGACCATGACGATCGACGGATTGCGCGCGCGCAGGCGGTCATAATCGAGCCCGAGCTTGGCCATGGTGCCGGGCGAGAAATTCTCGACGACGACGTCGGCCCAATCGATCAGCGGACCGAGCAGCTCCCAGGCCTCGGCCTTCTTCATGTCGAGCGCGAGGCTCTTCTTCGAGCTGTTCAGATGGGCGAACCAGGGCTTGTCGTCGAAATTGCCGGGCGCCGACGCGGAGACCTGGACGTCGATCCGCGACAGGCACGGCCTAGTCCGGCTCTCGACCTTGATCACCTCGGCGCCGAGATCGCCGAGCGTCTTGGTGGTGATCGACCCGACCAGGGCCCAGGAAAAATCGAGCACGCGCACGCCGGCGAGCGGCCCCGGCCGCTCCGCGCCGCGCGGCGCAGGTGGCGGTGCAGGCTCGCCGCTGCGCAGGGCCGTGAAGCGCGACGGCTGCTTCAGCCCCTGCTCTTCGTTCCAGAAGCCGCGCGCCTCGAGATGCGGATCGGCGAGGACGTCGGCCGGTTCGGCGACGACGCAGGCATTGATGCCGCGGCGGCGGCCTTCGCTGCCGATCTCGGCCTTGGTAAGGGTGCGGAAGAAGCTGTCGATCGCCTTTTCCCACTCGGCGCGGATGGCCGGATCCAGGGTCGATCGATTGTAGGCGAGCCAGTCCACCCCGCGCATCGGGTTCGGCAGGCCGGCTTCGTCGATCCAGTCGGACAGCGCCTGATTGGCGGGGGCGCCGAACCGCCCCGTCATCAGCGAGTGGAAGCACCAACCGTCGGCCAGCCGCCAGATGCAGCGCACCGTGGCGAGGCCGTAGCTCAAGGCGCCGCCGACCCGGCGCAGCTTTCGCCGGTCGAACTGCCAGGCGACGATCGAGCTGACGCCGCGGTTGAACGCCACCTCCTGCACCGAAATGTCGACATGCTGACCGCGGCCGCTGCGCAGCCGCGAATGGAGGGCCGCCATCGCGCCGGCGGCCGCGACCATGTCGGCGTGGAAGATGCACGCGTCGAGCGCCTCCTTGACCGGCGGCAGGCCGGGCTCGCCGGTCAGCAGCAGCGTCCCGCCCATGGCCGAGGCGATCAGTTCGCCCCCCTTCCAGCCGGCGTGCGGGCCGCTGCTGCCGAAGGTGGTGACCGAGACGTGGATCAGGCGCGGATGGTCGCGCTCGAGCCGGTCGCGGTCCAGGCCGAGCGTCGCCATGCCGTGAAGGCCGAGATCGTCGATCAGGAAATCCGCGCCTTCAATCGCGTCGGCGCCCTCGGCCACCTCCGCGCCAAGCGCGCGCAGATAGTCGGCGAGCGGCCGGCTCGCCATGGTGCCGAAGGCGGCGACACGCATTCCGGAGAGCAAAGTCATGCGCGTAGCTCCGCGATGAATTGCCTGATCTCGGCGTCGGCACCATCGCCGAAATCGACGCGTCGGTTGGTGAGGAAGAGCGCTTCCATGCCGGCCTCGGCCAGCGCGGCCCGCTGCGCCGGCACGTGCCAGACCAAGGCTTCTTCCTCGGCGACCAACCAGACGATGGCCGCATCCGCCCGCGCCTGCCGGGCGCGTTCGACCAGCCAGCGCGCCCGATCGACGAAGCTGCGCGAGCCGAGCCGGGCCTGGTGGGCGCGTTCGGCGACGAGATCGAACGGATCGCGATCGGCGCCGAGCGGCGGCCCGAGACGGTCGAGCGCGCGGTCGTAAAGCTCTGCCGCGACATTCGCCCCTGCGGCTTCGATCGCCAGATGAAGGCGGTCGTCCGGCGGCGCCGAACCGGCCAGGAGGATGCGCGGCCCGGCCGGATCGGCCCGCGCCGGCCCCGGCTCGAAATGGTCGAGGGGCGCGAACAACGCGGCGCGCGCGATCCGCTCGTAACGACTGCCAGGCCCGGCGCGATTCGCAGCCAGCTCGGCCATGAAGTGCCGACGGCGATCGGTGGCGGCGATCCCTTCCGACAGAGCCCCGGTGTCGATGTCGAGCCGATCGGCCAGAGCGACCAGCGAGCGGCGCGTTCGTTTGAGGCTGCTCGGCCGCTGAACTTTCGCGACGTCGAAGATCAGCGGCTCTGGCCCGCCGAGGACGCCGCGCCGCTGCAGCTCCGAGACATAATAATAGAGGCGCTGGACGCTGTCCTCGCCGCGGGTGAACAGCACCGCCTCGAGAAAGTCGAAGCGCCCGTCCGCCCAATCTTCGAGAATCGACCGCGCGGCGGCGGGGAAGCTGCTCTCGAGCCAGGCGTCGGCGCGCGGGGTTGGCCGGTCGATCGACCATGGCAGATGCACTGCGTGGCGCCCCGACCCCGCGAGCAGGTCGTCCGGGATCTCCAGTCCGACGAAGCCGATCGCTCGATCGGCCGAGCGCGCGCCGGCGAGCGGATCGGCGAGAATGGCGGCAACGGCCTGGTCGAGCGCGCTCATTGGCCGAGCCATTGCGGAAGCCACAGCACGATCGCCGGAAACAGGATCAGGGCGAGCAGGTGCAACAGGTCGGAGGCGAGGAAGGGCAGCACGCCCTTGAAGATGCGGGCCAAGGGAACGTCCTTCGCGATACGTTGAATGACGTAGAGGTTCATTCCGATCGGCGGGTGGACGAAGCCGATCTCCATCGCCCGGACCAGGAAAATGCCGAACCAGATCGGGGACAGGCCCTGGGCGACCACGATCGGCAGCAGGATCGGCGTGGTCAGCAGCATCAAGGCGAGCCCGTCGAGCACCGACCCGAGCAGCAGCAGGAAGACGGCGATCAGCAGCATCGTCGTCAACGGTCCCGTGCCGAGGCCGCCGATGGCGGCGCCGATCGCGTCGGCGAGGCCGGTGACGCTGACGAAGACCGAGAAGATCAGCGCGCCGATCACGACCAGATAGATGAGCCCGCTCGTGCGCAGCGTTTCTGACAATGCGTCGTAGACCGAGGCCCAGGTCAGCCGGCGGCGCATGGCGGCGATCGCGAGCGCGCCGACGGCGCCGACCGAGGCGGCCTCCGTCGGCGTGAACCAGCCGAGGGCGATGCCGCCGATCACGATCAGGATCAGCAGGAAGATGTCGATGATCCGCCGCGCTGCTTCCCAGCGCTCGCGCCAGCCGGCACGCGGACTGGCCGGAGCGATATGCGGGCGCCAGCGCACGACCAGCCAGATCGCCGCGAAATAGAAGAGCATCTGGGTGATGCCCGGGATGATCGCGGCGGTGAACAATGTGCCGATCGACACTTCGGCGATGATCCCGAAGACGATCAGGGCGCCGGAAGGCGGGATCATCTGGCCGAGCGTCCCGCCGGCCGCGACCGAGCCGGTCGCGAGCGCATCCGAATAGCCGCGCTTGCGCATTTCCGGCAGGGCGACCATCCCGATCGTCGCCGCGGTCGCCAGGCTGGAGCCGTTGATCGCGCTGAACGCGGCGCAGCCGCCGACCCCGGCATAAGCGAGCCCGCCGCGGCGATGGCCGAGGAAGCGGGCGGCCGCCTCGAAGATGTCGCGGCTGGCATTGGCGGAGAAGCAGAGCTGCGCCATCAGCAGGAACAAGGGCAGAGTGCCGAGCTCGTAGCGCAGCATGGTCTCGAAGGTGGTCACGCCCGCCTTGATCAGGGCGGGCTCGAGCCCGAGCGTCACGATCAGGCCGCCGATCCCGACGAGGCCCAAGGCGACGCCGATCGGGACGCCGAGAAACAGCAGCGCGAACAGGATCAGGATGCCGACCAGGCCGGTCTCAGGAGTGGCCATCTTTGCCCTCCCCCTTGAGCGCCTGGTGGAGGAAGATGGCCGCGAGGGCGGCGCAGCTCAGCACGAGCGTCACCCGCAACGGCCTGAACGGGATGCGCAGCACCTCGCTCTGCTCATGATGGGCCCACATCTCCCAACAGAGCCATGCCGAGCCAGCCAGGAAGGCGACGAACAGCAGCGCCGAAAGCAGCGCATTGACCGACAGCATCGCCTGACGGAGCCGGCCCGAGACCCGGTCGACGAATAGGTGCACGACTGCGTGGGTACGGGCGATTGTCGCGACGATCATCGCCATCGACGCCGAGACCAGCACCGAGGCCTGGACCAGCTCGATCGAGCCGAGCAGCGGCAGGCCGAGATGGCGTCCGGCGACCGCGATCGCGTCGACCGCCATCGCGACCAGCAGCGCACCGCCGCCGATGATGACGAGCAGCCGAACCAAGTGCGATGGGCGCCTGGGATCGGTCATGCGGCGACCCGGACCATGTCCGGACCTGCGCCGAGGGCAATCGGCGGCAGGCCCGCGTCCGTCGTGATCGCCGCGACATAGGCTGCGACGGTCTGGGCGCGGTCCCCCGTGGCCAGCACCGGCCGCCCCGGCGCCTCGACGAAAACGGGGAGGAAGCCGGGCTCGATCCGGCCGTCTTCGTGCCAGACCAGCCGCGCGATCAGGGCATTCACCGCCTCGGGGTGGAACGGGGCGTAACGGTAAGCGGGGTCAGGCTCGAAGCCGAACATGAGCTTGCGCCGCAGCGCCCATTCCTTGCGCGCAGGATGGTCCTGGTCCGGGCTCAGGGCTTCGGTGACGACGCAGCCATTGCCGAGGCCGTGGAAGATCGGCCTCCCGCGATGGAATTCGATCCCCCGCAGGATGTGGGCATGATGGCCGACCACGACGTCGGCGCCGGCCTCGATCGCCCCGTGCGCGAGCGGCCGCTCGTACGGCGCCAGCACCGCCGGACGATGGACGATGCCCTTGTGCAGCGCGACGATGACGAGATCGGCCTCGGCGCGGGCAGCGGCGATATCCTGTTGGAGAATGTCGAAGGCTTCCGGCAGGGCGTCGCTGAGCGGCGCCGCCGGCGCGGGCGGGCTGCCGTCAGAAGTCGCGATCGGGAGAAAGGCGCAGCCGGCGCCGGTCGGGCTGGCCCAGGCCGCCTGCGGCCCGACGCAATTGTAGCTGAGCAGGGCGATGGTGCGGCCGCGGCAATCGAGCAGGGCCGGCCTGCGCGCCTCCGCCAGCGTGGCGCCGGCGCCGCAATGGGCGATTGCCAGCCGGTCGAGCTCGGCGATGGTGTCGGCGATCCCCTCCGCACCGCAATCCGCGATATGATTGCCCGCCAAGGTCACGCCGTCGAAACCGGCCCGCTGCAAGGCCGCGAGATGCGCCGGATCGGAGCCCGGAGCAGGCACGTCCCCCGCCAGCTCGACACAGCTCCGGCTGTGGGGCACCTCGAGATGGCCGATCGCGACGTCGGCCTCGCGAACGGCTTGCGCGATCCCGGACAGCCAATGGTCGGGTTCCGGAAGATCAAGGACAAGATCGCCGGTGAGTGCGATGGTCGCCGGACTCGCCGCGTGCGGGACAGATTCGGTCATGGCCAAGGGCGTAGAGCGAACGGGCAGAGAACCGCAGAGTCCATCTTTATTTCCGCGGCCCGGAAAGGATCGCCTCGCGCTCCTGAGCGGTCATTCCTGTTGGGCGCGTCGTCGCCTCTCCTTCCGCCAGCCAGCGCAGGATTTCCTCCCGGTCCGCGTCGAGCGCCGGCGGCGGACCCGGCTGCGGTGGCGCCGCCGCATGGTCGTGAAATCCCGTGCCGGGAATGCGTATATTCTCGCCATCGGGCAGGCCAGGGATGGACAAAGGGAGCAGCGAATGCGGCCCCGCCAGCGACGCCGCCTCGTCGATCCGGCGTACCATGCCGCAGGGGATTCCGGCCTCGCTCATGCGACGTTCCCAGTCGACGGCATCGCGTTCCAGAAAGAGCTGGGCCAGCTCCTCGGTCATCGCGGCGAAGTTCCTTCGCCTGTCGTCGGACGTCGCGAAGCGCGGATCCGACAGCCAGCTTTCCCGGCCGGCGATCCTGGCCAGGGCTTCGAACTGGTGCTGCTGGACGACGCCGAGCGAGACCTGCCGACCGTCGCGGGTCCGGTAGAGGGACGCGGTCGGGAGGCCGCTATAGCCGGTATTGCCCATCCGCCCCATCGGCTGGCCGGTCACGAGGAAGGGGGTCAGAGCCGAGGTCAGGAATGTCAGGCTCGCGTCGAACATCGACACGTCGAGCCGGGTGCCACCGCCGCCGCGCTCGCGCCGGACGATCGCCGACAATATGGCGATGGCCGCCGTCTGGCCGCTCAACGTGTCGACGATCGGAAAACCGACGCGGAGCGGCGGATCGCCTTCCTCGCCGGACAGCATCATCATCCCGGCGGTCGCCTGGACAATATTGTCGATCGCCGGCCAATCGCGATGCTCGCCCTCCTGGCCGTATCCGGACACGGAGCAATAGATGATGTCCGGGTTCAGCTGACGCACCGCATCATAGCCGAGGCCAAGGCGATCGATCGTGCCGGGGCGGAAATTCTCGACCATGATGTCGCAGCGCGCGACGATCGCTTCGGCGATTGCGTGATCGTCCGGATCCTTGAGGTCGAGCGCGATCGATTTCTTGCCGGCGTTCGCCGCGATGAAGGGCGGCGCCATCCCGTCATAGCGCCGGTCTGCGCCATAGGTGCGGAAGGCGTCGCCGCCTTTCGATTCGATCTTGATGACCTCCGCGCCCATCAGCCGCAGCAAATGGGTGGCATAGGGCCCCGCCATGACATGGCTGAAGTCGGCGATCCGGATTCCGGCGAGCGGCTGGGTCATGGCACCTGCGCGAACTGCTTGCGTTGAACGGTCCACCCGAAAGTGGTGCAGAGACGGCAATCATCGCCGACGAACCAGGCGCGCGCCGCACGGTCCCGCTTCAGCTGCCAGTCGAGCCAGGCGACGGCGACGCGCGCCCAGTCGCCGCCATTGGCAACCCGGAAGGTGCCGCCATGTCCGACCGGCAGGCTGCCGACGAAGACGGGCACATGATTGATCCGCGCGAAATCGTCCATGCCGTTGGGATAGGCGATATCGATCGGGCCACCGAGAATGTAAGCGACCGGCGTGTGCAGCCGATCGAGGTCATCCTTGGCGATCGAGACGCGGCTCCGTCCGCTTCCCTGCCGATTGTAGACGCCGCTGGCGAGAGCCATCACCGTGTCGATGCGCGGATCGGCCCCGGCGGCCAAGGCCTGGAGACCACCGCAGCTGTGACCCAGGACCGCGATCCGATCGAGATCGACGCGCCGGTGCAGGGGATCGCCGCGCCGGCCATTGGCCGATCGGGCCCAATCGATCGCGCCGAGCAATTGCGCGACCGAGGTCTCGTCCGGCCCGGTCGGCGCGGGCGGCATCGGTCGAGCCTCTTCGGGGGGCGGCGCGACATTGGACTGGTCGGCCGGAGACTCCACGCGAGGGGCGCCATTGGCGATCACGACATAGCCGTGGCTGGCAATCTCGCGCAGGAAATGACTGGCGCTGAG
>JAYRLF010000383.1:0-3979 GCA_041905385.1 Allosphingosinicella sp. | reverse complement strand
CCGGCGGCCAGCCTCTATTTCGATCCGCCGGCGGCGATGAGCGAGGATTGCCTCACCCTCAACGTCTGGGCGCCGGACGATGCGAGGGGCGCGCCGGTGATCGTCTGGATTCACGGCGGCTCGCTGCGCATCGGCGGCAGCGCCGAGCCCCTTTTCGACGGCGCCGCCTTCGCCCGGCGCGGCATCGTCTTCGTGTCGATCAACTACCGGCTCGGCATTTTCGGCTGGCTCGCCCATCCGGAACTGAGCGCGGAATCGCCGCAGCGCGCGTCCGGCAATTACGGCCTGCTCGACCAGATCGAGGCGCTGCGCTGGGTGCGCGCCAATGCCGCCGCCTTCGGCGGCGATCCCGGCAACGTCACGATCATGGGCGAATCCGCCGGCGCGCTCAGCGTCGCCTATCTATTGGTCAGCCCGCTCGCCCGCGGCCTGTTCCACAAGGCGATCGCGCAGAGCGCCAACATCCGCGCCTTCCCCGCGCTCAGGCGCCGCGCGTTCGGCCTGGAGCCGGCCGAGACGACCGGCGCGGCCATCGCCGCGGCAGCAGGCGCCGCGGATCTGGCGGCACTGCGCGCCATGGATGCGCAAGCGCTCTTGCGGACAGCGACCCCTGGCCGCTTCACCGCCCAGGGCGCGATCGACGGCTGGGTCCTTCCCGAGCAGATCGTCGAGAGCTTCGACGCCGGCCGCCAGGCCCGCGTGCCGCTGCTCGCCGGCTTCAACAGCGGCGAGCTCCGCTCGCAGCGCGGCTTCCTGCCGCCGGCGCCGCCCGATGCCACGGCTTATGAAGCGGCAATCCGGCAAGGTTATGGCGCGCTCGCGCCGGACTTCCTGCGCCTTTACCCGGCAAGCGACATATCGGGCAGCATGCTCGCGACCCTGCGCGATGCGATCTACGGCTGGGCGGCCGAGCGGATGGTGCGCGGACAGGCCGCTGCCGGCGAGCCGGCCTTCCTCTATCTGTTCGACCATTGCGACCCCGCCGCCCGCGCGCGCGATCTCTGCGCCTTCCATGCGAGCGAGCTGCCCTTCGTCTTCGGTCTGGTCCGCCCCGATGCTGCGCTGCCGCCCAATTGGCCGCGACCGGCGGGATCGGAGGCGCAGGCGCTGTCCGACGCAATGATGGATCAATGGGTCGGCTTCGCCAGGACCGGATCGCCCAACGCACCGGGCCGCCCAACTTGGACACCCTATTCCAGCGGAGAAGCCTATATGCGCTTCGCCGACCGGCCGATCCCCTCCTCGGACATGCTTCCCGGCATGTTCGAATTGCTGGAGGCCTGGGTTGCGGAACGGCGCCGCGCCGGCGAGCAATGGTTCCTCAACGCCGGCGTGGCAGCATCCGCCGGCCGCGCCCAGCGCTGACCCTCACTTGGAGTTGCCTGCGCCCGCCGGCGGGCTGGCAATTCGCGCGTCCCGCAACGCGGTCCGGCGAACCTTGCCCGCCTCGTCGCGAAGTCCCGCCTCGACCAGTTCGTAGCTAGCTGGGCATTTATAGCCGGAGAGCCGAACCCGCAGGAACGCGTCGAGCGCCTCCGGACTCAGGTCCGCCTTGAGCTGGACGATCGCATGAACGCGCGCGCCATAATCCTCGCACGGCAATCCGATCACGACCGCGTCGCCGACGGCGGGATGTTCGGCGAGCGCCGCCTCGACCTCCGCGGGGTAGATATTGACGCCGCCGCGCTGGATCAGGTCGGTCCGCCGGTCCGACAGGTAAAGATAGCCGTCCTCGTCGAGATGGCCGAGGTCGCCGAGTGACATTCGTCCTTCGCCGTCCAGCCGGGGCTCGGCGCCGACATAGTGAAAGCGGTCGACATTATCCGCGGCGAAGAAGATCTCGCCGACCGTGCCGGGCGGGCAGGCCTTGCCGTCTTCGTCCTGCACAAACAGCGCGCCGGGCGGCGGCTTGCCGACCGAGCCGGGCTTGCGCAGCCAGTCCTCGCCGGTGATGAGGACGGCCGCCCCTTCCGTCCCCGCATAGACTTCCAGAATGCGCTCTGCCCCGAGCCAGTCGATCCAGGCCCGCTTCAGCCAAGGCGGGCACGGCGCCCCGAGATGGACCATTTGGCGCAGCGACGAGAGATCGTAGCGGGCGCGTACCGCCGAGGGCAGGCTCCAGATCCGGTGCATCATCGTCGGCACCAGGCAGACCCATTCCACACGCTCCCGCTCGATCAGGCGCAGCGCCTCCTCCGGGTCGAAGCGGTTCATGCCCACCACGCGCGTTCCGGCGAGCAAGGCGAGGCTCGTGAAGAGGAAGGGCGCATTGTGGTAGAGCGGGCCGGGATTGAGCATCACGCCGCCGCGCGGCATCCCGACCAGCGCGTTGATCCCTTGCAGCCGCTCGTCGAGGCGCGCCGCGCCATGATCGACGATCAGCTTGGGCCTTCCGGTCGATCCGCCGCTGGCGACGGCCTTCCAGTGCGCCGCGGCCAGATCCGGATCCAGATCACCGTCCGCATCGCCCGGGCCGGGCGCGACTTCAGTCAAGCCGTCGATCGTTTCACCGCCTTTGCGCACCAGGATTCGCGGCGCGGCGAGCGCGACCATCTGCGCCAGTTCCCGCCCGGGCAGGCTGGTCGGCAAGATGCACGGCGTCGCGCCCGCGCGCCATGCGGCGAAGGCGCTGACGTGATGGTCGACGCCGTTGGGCAGCGCCACCGCGACAAGGTCGTCGCGCCTGACTCCGAGCGCGATCAGCCGCCGCGCAAAAGTTGCGCTACGCTGCTCGAGCTCCACCCAGTTGAGCGTCTCACCCGCGTAGGAGATTGCAGCGCCAGATCCCCGCGGTCCGGCGGCGATGGCGCTCAGGACGCTGCCGAAGCTCGGTCCCATCAGCCGCTCATGCTCATACGTCCGCCCAGAGCGGGGGCTTGTGGCGCCACCAATTCAGTTTCGCCTCGAGCTGATAGGCAAGCGCAAGCAGCAGCGCCTCGCCGCCCGGACCGGTCGCGAACTGGACGCCGACCGGCAAGCCGTTGTCGCTGAAACCCATCGGCAGGGTGATGGCGGGCGTGCCCGCAAAATTGTCGATCCAGCAATAGCCGGCATAATCGAGCAGAAGGTCGCGCTGGTCGGGCCAGGCGACATCCGGTCCGAAAACGCCGATCCGCGGGATTTCCGTGCTGACCGTCGGCGTCATCCAGATGTCGATCTCGGCAAGGCATCCCAGATAGGAGGCGACGACCGCTTCCATCGCCGACCAGGATGCGGCGTAACGATCGTCGTCGATCTCCTTGCCGGCTGCGATCAGCGTATTGGTCCGATGCTCGAGATCCTTGGCAGCGATCCGCGTGCCGAGCGTTTGCGACAGCGTGTCGAGCCGGCGCGTGAACATACCCTCGGTGATGTCGCTGAGCAGTGCGATGCTGCCGGGGCCGTCGAAGGGAAGCGCGGCGTCGCTCACCCGATGGCCGAGCCTGTCGAGTAGGGCGATCGTCTCCGCGAACACGCGTGCGACACTGCCGTCGGGCGAGGCACCGGTCCGCATGACCCGACTGTAGGCGTGGATCGTGAGCCCCCGGTCCACCGGCTCGGTGACGAGCGGAACCGGCGGCAGGCAGTCCGGATCGCGGGTCTGGGTCGCTTCGAGCCAGCGCGCCGTATCGCGCACGGTGCGGCTGACGCAGCCGTTCACGGTCAGGTCGACGATCGACCGGAACGCCTCCTCGCCGGCATTGCGCCGGCGCGATGGCTTGAGGCCGACCAGCCCGCAGGGCGCGGCGCCGTGGCGAATCGATCCCAGGCCGTCGCTCGCATGGGCGACCGGGACGACGCCCGCCGCGACCGCGGCCGCGCCGCCGCCGGATGACCCCCCTGGGGTGTGATCGAGGCTCCACGGATTGCGGGTCGCGCCCGCCAAAGGCGACTCGGTGACGGCGTTGAGGCCGAGCTCGGGCATGGTCGATCGCGCAATCGAGATCAGGCCGGCATCGGCGATGGCACCCGCATGGGGCGCATCGTCGGGGGGGCCCGG
>JAYRLF010000382.1:0-4001 GCA_041905385.1 Allosphingosinicella sp. | reverse complement strand
TCGAATCCCTGATCCAGTATAGCGGCACACTGCACGTGGCCGATATCGGCGCGGCGGCGATCAACGAGGTGCCGCCCTACAAGGCGCTGCTCGAGCGCGGTCTCGCCCGGCTGACCGCAGTCGACGGCGACGCGCGCCAGATCGCCAGGATCTCCGAGCTTTACCCGGGCGCGACCGTCCTCGACCTCGTCCTCGCCGACGGCCGACGGCACAAGCTGCACCTCTGCTCGGAAGCGAGCGGCATGTCCTCGATCCTGAAGCCCAACGAGCGCGCGCTCGCCTTCTTCAACGGCTTCAGGCAGTTCGGCTCCGTGGAGAGGGTGATCGAGGTCGAGACCCAAAGGCTCGGCGATGTCGAGCAGCTGCGATCGATCGACCTGCTCAAGATGGACATCCAGGGCGCGGAGCTGCTCGTGCTCGAGCATGCCGGAACCGCGCTGGACGGCTGCGTCGCGGTCCAGCTCGAGGCGTCCTTCGTCGCGCTCTACGAGGGCCAGCCCGGCTTCGGCGAAATCGACCTGTGGATGCGGCGCAACGGCTTCCAGCCGCATAGGCTGATGGACCTGAAGCGCTGGTCGATCGCGCCGCTCGTGCGCGACAATGACTTCCGGCTCCCGTTCAACCAGCTGCTCGAATGCGACGTCGTCTACATGAGGGGCCTCACCGACCTCGGCGGACTGACCGACGCGCAGGTCAGCAAGATGCTGCTGATCGCCATCTATTGCTATGCGAGCCCGGACCTGATGACGCACTGCGGCCTCGAGCTGGAACGGCGCGGCGCGATTCCCGCGGGCACCGCCCAGAAGCTGCTGGTGCACCTGCCGCGCTGATCCCAGGACCAGCCCCGGCCCCCTAACTTCGACTTAGCCAAGGGACTGCGGACAAGCCGAACGAGCCGGCGAACCCAAGCCAAGGACGGGAGCCGCTAGCGCCCGCGACGGGCGCCATCGCCGATCAGCGTGAAGGGCGCCCAGTAGAAAGGATGCGCCAGGGATTCGCCGTCCGCGTCCCGCGAACCGTCCTCCCGCACCTCGCGCATCGCCCGCTGAAACGCCTCGGCCCGGCTCAGCTGCGGCTGGTCACGCAGCAGCTCGACGGTGCGCACCGTCAGCCGTGCGGCGACCTCGTCGGCGACCGGCCAATGCGAGGCGAGCAGCGACCGGGCGCCGGCGTAGAAGAAGGCGCGGGCGAGGCCGCTCAGCCCGGGCGCGCCTTCACGTCCGTCGCCTGCAGCGCTGTTGCAGGCGGACAGGATCACCCAGTCGGCATCGAGCCGCAGCCCCGCCACCTCGGTCGCGGTCAGATAGCCGTCGTCCCGCTCGCTCGGCGCTGCCGGCGGCGTGAAGACCAGGCCCGGCTCGCCGATCGACGACAATTGGTCGGCGACGAGGCCATGGGTGGCGAAGGCAAGCAGGCGCGCTTGAGAGAGGTCGACCGAGCGGACATTGGCCTCGGTCGCGCGCTCGGCGAGATAGAGCGCGCCCGCCGGCGCGCCCAGCGCCGCCCGCAGCCGCTCCAGCTCCACCGCCGTACCCGGCAGCCGCGACAGCCGCGCGAGGTCGCGCCGGTCGAGCCCCCGCGGCGCGCCGGCGCCGGCGCCAAACCCTTCGCCGCGCGCCGTTCCCCGCGCGCGCGCCGCGGGCGCGCCCTGCAGCACCGGATCGCCGAACCCGAGGAAGGTCGTCGCGCCCTGTGCCGGCGGGGCGATGCCCGGCGGTGCCCGCCGCAGCGCCGCCAGCGACTGAACGGAAGGGAGCTGGACCAGCGCATAGGCGTCGGCCAGCCAGCGGGTCGCGCGCAGCGCCGCCGGGTCGCCATCGCCGCCGGTCGGCGGCTCGGTGACGAGCAGGCCGAACGGCAGGCTCGACAGGGCACCGGCCGCGACCACGAAGAGATGGCGCTTGCCGCCGATGACCTGGTTCGCCGGACCCAGCAGCTCGCGATAGAGCTGGTGCGCGATCGCCCGCGGGAAGCCGCCGGCATTGATCCGGTCGAGCCGGGCCGCTTCCTCCGCGCCCGCCCGGAACGTCGCGCCCATCCCCCACAGGAGGTCGCGGGTGCGGGCGCCGACCTGCTCCGGCGTGAGCCGCGAGTGGACCCACTGGCTCACCGTCCGGCTGACCGCGACGATATGGGTACCGATCGCGGACGGCACGATCAGGAGCAATGCCTCGTCCGGCGCCAGCAGGCGGGCAATCTCGTCGATGTCGACCGCCTGCGGGACGACGTGATCGTGATAGGCGGGGAAGTCGCGCCGCAGCCGCTGGTCGAGCTCGGCCATCCGCCGCTCCATTCCGGCGACGCGCGCCAGCGCTTCCTGCCGCTCGGCCTGGTTGGCCGCCGAGGCGGTCGCCAGCATGATGCCATAGTCCGCCATCACCGCCGACCATGACCGGTCGAGCTCCTGCCGCTCTCGAACGAGCGCGCCGAGGCCGGCCCCGACCTGGTCCGCGAGTCGACGGGCCTCGGTCTGGACCACCGCCTGGCCGGCGGTGCTCACGGTCGCGTCCTGGAGCGCGGCGAACACCTCCTCGACGAGCTCTGGCGAGCGCCGCTCGGCCTCGGGCACCTGCGCGGTCTGCCACCAGGCCGCGTCTGCAAGCGCCAGGAAATGCTGCGCAGCCTGCGTCTGCTCGCGCACGAGCTGGGCCCGGGCCAGGCCGGAGCCGGGAATCGCGGCGCGCCGCGCGCGCGACCCCGCGGCCGCGAGCCGGGCGGGCTCGAGCGCGCCCGGCGCCAACGCCGCCACCGCCAGCCTCGCCGCGGCGACGTCGCCCGCCGACTCGATGGTGCCGGGGTGGGTCGGCCCGAGCAGGCGCAGGCGGACCTCGAGCACCTCGCCATGGAGTCGCGCGGATGAAGCGAAATCCTCCTGGCGTTCGGCAAGGCTCGCCATCGCGCGCTTGAGGTTCAGCACGCTCCAGTCGAGCGGACCCGCGATTGCCACATAGCCAGCCAGGGCCCGCTGGTAGAGCGCGGCAGCCTCCGCCAGCCGGCCGCGCTGCTGCCGGACCTCGCCCAGCTGTCGCACCGCATCGAAGATGGTTCGGTCGGTGGCCGGCAGATTGCGCTCGCGCGCGACCAGCACGGCCGCGATCAGGGCTTCCGACTCGTCGAGCCGTCCCTCCACGCCGTAGATGAAGGACAGGCGCTCGGCCCAGAGCAGGGTGTGGAAATGATCCGGCCCCAGCACGCGCCGGCCTGCATCGAGGTTGCGCTCGAGCAGCACCGCCGCTTCGGCCAGGCGGCGTTGCTGGACGAGCAGCTCGGCGAGGTCGCCGGTCGCCCGCAGCGTCTCGTGATGCTCCGGACCAAGCAGCCGCTGCCGGGTCTCGACGATCCGAATCAGGAGCGCCTCGGCGTCCGACAGCCTTCCCTGGTCCCGATAGAAGCCGGCCAGGGTCAGCCGCATCCTGTTCGTGTCGCCGTCGTCCGGCCCCATCGCCCGTTCCATTCCCGCGACGGCGCGGGTGAGCATCGCTTCAGCGTCGGCGATACGCCGCTGCTGACGGCGCAGGATCGCGAAATAAGCGAGCATGCGCAGCGTGTCGGGATGGTCGGCGCCGCGCGCGCGGGTGCTGGTCGCAAGCAGCTGCTCATAAATCCGCGCCGCCTCGTCGAGCCGACCGAGCTCGGTGCGGGCCCGAGCAATGTCGCGCTGGGTCAGCAGGGTGTCGGGATGCTCGGGTCCGAGCACGCGCGCACGCGCCGCGGCGAGCTCGACCAGCAGCGGCTCGGCCTCGGCGAACCGCCGCCCCTCCATCATCAGGAAGGCCAGCAGATGCCGGGCCTGGAAGGTGCGGGGATCCTCCGCGCCCGCCTGCGCCTCCAGCTGGCGCACCGTCTCAATCTGCTGCGCGATGGTCGGCACGCCCGGCGGTGCCGAGCTCGTCCCCTGCCCGAGCCCTGCAGTGGGGACAGCCAGCAGCGCGCTGGCGGCCGCCATCCACCTGCCAAGTTTGATTGACCGGATAAGCCGCACGGTCCCTCCCCCCGTCCGG
>JAYRLF010000381.1:0-4005 GCA_041905385.1 Allosphingosinicella sp. | reverse complement strand
CCGAGCATTGGGAAATCTGGAGCCACGTCCGCGGCGGCACCACGCCGATCCGGGCGCTACGCTTCGCGACGGTCGAGCCGGCGCGGATCTACGGCTTCACCGACATCGGGACGCTCGAGCCCGGCAAGCTCGCCGACCTCGTCATCCTCAACTCCAACCCGCTCGAGGACATCCGCAACACCGACGACATCCGCCAAGTGATGCTGAACGGCCGTCTTTACGACGCCGCGACCTTGAACGAGACCGTCACCGGCAACCGCCAGCGCCAGCCCTATTTCTGGGAAGGCGAAGGCGGCGGCCGCGGCGGCACCGGCACCGCGACGGCGCACGCCGACGATTGAGGGACCTTCTCCCCTCCCTGCAAGGGAGGGGATTGAGGGGTGGGTGTGGCCGAGTGGGCTCGATGCCCGCGAGGACGCCTGGCGCTTTCGCCGGCATCGAGCCGGCTCAATCGCACCCACCCCCGGCCCCTCCCTTCCAGGGAGGGGAGATGAATCCGGGCCTCCCGCACGTCAGCGCTAGCAATTCGGTAATCTTTTTCGGGTGATAACGCTCCCTCCTCTTGGGAGGCGGGGATGATGGCCACACGTGCGCTGAGCGGAAGCATGGTGTCGAGGACGCAACCGCGGATCGTCGACCAGCGAACCGAGCCGCGTTTCGAAGGCGTCGTCGACCTCGCCACGCTCATGTTCCGCGGCGCCGCTTATGCCGTCAGCGTGGTCAACATCTCCAGCCGCGGCGCCATGATCGAGACCGACCTCGAGCCCCGACTCGGCGAAAGCGTCATCGTCCGCTTCGCCGGCTGCAGCCCGATCTACGCCTTCGTCCGCTGGGCCCGCGACGGCCGGCTCGGCCTCAACTTCGGCGGCGAGATGATCATCGGCTAACCATCGGCTGCCCACGCAGACGTACCCGATTGAAAATCGTTGAAAGCGGGAAAAAAGGTCCTACTTCGCAACTTATCGCGAAGGAGGACCCGATGATCGATCTCTACACCGCCGCGACTCCCAACGGCTACAAGGTCTCGATCGCGCTCGAGGAGCTCGAGCTTCCCTACACCCTCCACGCGCTGAACCTGCGCGAGGGCGACCAGAAGCAGGACTGGTTCCTGGCGATCAATCCCAATGGCCGCATCCCGGCGATCGTCGACCGCGACAATGGCGGCTTCGCTGTCTTCGAGAGCGGCGCGATCCTGCTCTACCTCGCCGAGAAGACCGGCCGCCTGCTCCCCGCCGATCCGGAGCCGCGCAGCGTCGCGATCCAGTGGCTGATGTACCAGATGGGCGGGCTGGGGCCGATGATGGGCCAGGCCAATGTCTTCACCCGCTATTTCCCCGAGCAGATCCCGCCGGTGATCGATCGATACCGGCGCGAAACGCGCCGCCTGCTCGAAGTGCTCGACCGCAGGCTCGACGGCCGCGATTGGCTGGCCGACGATTATTCGATCGCAGACATCGCCAATTTCGCCTGGGCGCGGACCCACAAATGGCCGGGCGTCGAGATTGACGGGCTCGACAATCTCGCCGCCTGGCTCGAGCGGATCGCCAGCCGCCCCGCGGTGCAGCGCGGTCTTCAGAAGCCGCCGCGCGAGACCGACGAGACGAGGCTGGTCGAGGCCGCCCGGACCCTTCTGGTTTGAACGCGCCGGCGCTATAGCGGCCGGCGTAGTCGTTGGTCGCATCGCGTGCCCGAAGACCGGTTCCCACTTTTCGGAGCGATGCTCTAGGAGACCCCCATGAACGAGATGACCCGCATTGCCGCCCAGCCGGCTTATTCCGACGCCGTCGCCGCCCTGATCAAGCGCAAGCCGGCCTTGTTCATCGACGGCGAATGGGTCGAATCGAGCCACGACAAGACGATCGCGGTCTACGATCCTTCGACCGGCCGCGAGATCGCCCAAGTGGTCGACGCGTCGGACGTGGACGTCGACCGCGCGGTCGCGGCGGCGCGCAAGGCGTTCGACGACGGCCGTTGGAGTGGTATTTCCGCCTACAAGCGCGAGCGGATCCTGCACAAATTGGCCGACCTGCTCGAGGCCCACAACGATGAGCTGGCCGAGCTCGAATCGATCGACAACGGCAAGCCCAAGACGATCGCCGCGCGCGGCGACGTGCCCGCGTCGGTGCGCACCCTGCGCTACATGGCCGGCTGGGCGACCAAGATCGGCGGCGAGCATATCGAGCCGAGCAACGCCCCGGTCGGCGCCTTCCACGCTTATGTCCGGCGCGAGCCGATCGGCGTCTGCGGCCAAATCGTGCCGTGGAACTATCCGCTGATGATGGCGGTGAAGAAGATCGCCCCGGCGCTGGCGGCCGGCTGCACGGTCGTGCTGAAGCCCGCCGAGCAGACGCCGCTGACCGCGCTGCGCCTCGCCGACCTGATCGCCGAGGCGGGCATTCCGGCCGGCGTCGTCAACGTCGTCACCGGCCTCGGCGAGACCGCCGGCGACCGCATCGTGCGCCATCCCGACGTCGACAAGATCGCCTTCACCGGCTCGACCGAGGTCGGCAAGATCATCAACCGCAACGCCACCGACACGCTGAAACGCGTCACGCTCGAGCTCGGCGGCAAGTCGCCGGTGATCGTCCTGCCGGACGTCGACATCGGCCGGGTCGCGCAGGGCGCCGCCACCGGCATCTTCGCCAATTCCGGCCAGGTCTGCATCGCCGGCTCGCGCCTGTTCGCCCATCGCGACATCTTCGATGCGCTGATCGAGGCGGTCGCGGAGAAGGCCGGCCAGTGGAAGGTCGGTCCCGGCCTCGCGCCCGACACGATGATGGGCCCGCTCGTCTCGACCGAGCAGCACGAGCGCGTCCTCTCCTATATCGAGGCGGGGCGCAGCGAGGGCGCCTCGATCGTCTGCGGCGGCGACGCGCCGGCAGGCGACGGCTATTTCGTCAACCCGACCATCCTGGTCGACGTGAAGCCCGAGATGCGGGTGATGCGCGAGGAGATTTTCGGACCGGTCCTCGCCGCGTCGCGCTTCGACGATCTCGACGAGGTCGCCCGCCAGGCCAATGACACGCCCTACGGCCTCGCCGCCAGCGTCTGGACCCGCGACGTCTCGGCGATGCACAAGATGACCGCCAAGCTGCGCGCCGGCATGGTCTGGGGCAACAGCTCGTCGGCGACCGACCCGGTCCTGCCGTTCGGCGGCTACAAGCAGTCCGGCTTCGGCCGCGAGGACGGGCGCTACGGCATCGAAGCCTATACCGAGCTCAAGACGGTCGCGATCGCGCTGTAACGCGCGCGCGCCGAGACCGGTCGGGGCGGCGCGCCCGGATCCGGCTTGATCCAGGGGTCGTGCGGGTCCATCCCTCGGCGTTCGGGCTTTTCGAGGGATGACGAGTGATGCGTAAGACGAGTTTTCTGATCGGCGCGACCCTGTGCGCGCTCGCCGCGGCGGCGGTGGCGCAGGATGCGCAGCCGCCGGCCGAGCCTGAACGCAAGGGCCTGTCCGACCTCGAATCGACGGTGAGCGAGCTCAGCGACGAAACGCCGGCGGCCAACCCGGCGCCGGCGGAGCCTGCGCCCGCGACGCCCGCCGCCCTCGTGGCCGCGACTCCGGCCCCGACGCCGCCGCGCGCAGCCGCGCCGACCCGGGCGGCGCCGCCGCTCAGCGCCGCGCAGCTGACGGCATTGGACCAGCTCAGCGAGCGCGGCCGCCAGCTGATCGCGATTGCCGGCGCGGGCCAGATCGCCACGCAGGACATGCTGAGCCGGGTGTCCAATCCGAGCGAGGCGGGGATCGACGGGTGGATTGCCGAGCCCGAGGGCAATGGCGTGACCGTGACCTTCTATGCCGACGAGAATGACGGGCCGAAGACCGTCTTCCGCGCCAATGTGCTCGGCAACCGCGTCGTCTCGCGCGACGCCTTCCTCGGCAGCTTCCGCCCGCCGCTGTCGCGCAACCAGGCGCGGCTCGCCGCGGCCCGGGCCGCGACCGAGCGGCTCGAGAATCGGGCCTGCACCAGCCAGCCGTTCAACGGCTTCGTGCTGCCCCCG
>JAYRLF010000009.1:0-27022 GCA_041905385.1 Allosphingosinicella sp. | reverse complement strand
GCCGGTCGCGGACGCCGATACGTCGACGGTGCCGAAGATCGTGAGGCCGCTCGGGGTTCCGCTGCCCGCGCCGCTGACCGTGCCGATTCCGGTCGTCGTGCCGCCCAGCGCGTCGCCGCCGCGTCCGCCGGTGCCGCCACTGGCGCCGAAGCCGCCCCTGCCGCCGAGCGCGTCGGCGCTGGCGACCAGGGCATCGACCCGCATCTCGCCGTTCAGCGATTCTGCATAAGCACCGATCAGGCCGCCGGTCGCATTGCCTCCGGCCGACCCCGCGCCGTTCGCGCCGGTGCTCCCGAAGCCGCCTTCACCATCGGCGGAAATGTTCATGGTGTCGACGTCGACCAGGGTTCGCGCGGCACCATTGAAGGCTATGGCATAGGCCCAGCCGCCGAGACCGGCGCCGCCGACGCCCCCGGAAGCGCCGGCGCCGCCGGTTCCGTTCGCGGCCAGGGTCAGGCTCGAGCCAATCAGGCGGCCGCCGTCGTTCACGAAGGCAAAAGCGCCGGCATTCGCGTTCGCATTTGCGGGCGCGGTGTTGGTTCCGCCGGTGCCGATCCCGCCTGTCGTTCCGGCGCCGCCAATGCCGCTTGCCGTCACGGCGGCATTGGTGAAGTTGAGGTCGCCTGCGGCTTCCACGACGATTTCGGCAAGCCCGCCGGTGCCCTGGCCGCCCGTTCCGCCGGTGCTGAGTCCACCGCGGCCGTTTGCCGTTACGGCGGCGGTGCCGACGACGACCTCGCCGCTCCGGGAGATCAGGAATGCTTCGCCGCCGAGTCCCGTTCCGCCGGTTCCTCCCGCCGGCGCCCCGCTGCCGCCGGCCCCGCCGGTCGCGCTGACGTCGAGCTCCAGCGAAGCATAGGTCGCGCGCCCCTGACCGACCGTGCCGTTGCCGGTGAGCGTAACGAGTCCTCCCTGAGCCGTGCCGCCGTCGCCGAGGCCGCCGGCGCCGCCGGCTTGTCCCGCGCCGCCGGCTCCTCCGTCGCCGCCAATGCCCAGAGATCGAACGATGGTGGTCCCGAGCGTAAGTGTTCCCCGATCTCGCTGCGCCACGGCGAAGGCGCCGCCCGAACCGATCGTCCCGTTGAATTCACCGCCCCGGCCGACGCCGCCCGCCCCCGGCGCAATGCCGGCGCCATCGCCATTGCCGCCTCTTCCACCGAAGCCCGAGGTCTCGACCGTGGCTGCGCCGCCAGTGATGATTCCCGAGGCCGTGCCAATGATCTCAGCCGAAATATAGGCGAAGCCGCCGTCCCCACGACCGCCAGTCCCGCCGAATCCGACGAGCGCACTGCCTCCTGTCCCTTCCGCCCGGGCGATGGCGGTAATGAAGTCGATGGCGCCATTCACGGCGGACATGCCCGCTTCGCCGGCGAAGCCGTCTCCTCCATTCTGGCCGTTGCCGCCCACGCCCGGAGCCAGAAACACGGCGCTCCCGTTGATGTCGACCGCGCTGCCGGCATTGACGGTCAGGGCCGCGCGACCACCAAAGCCGTCGCCGCCGTCCGTCGTCGCCGCACCGCCAAGGCCGCGGGACGTGGCTTCGAATCCGCCTGCGGTCAGGCTGCCGCCATTGACCGTCAAGATGGAATCCCCGCCGTCGCCGAGGCCGCCGCCACCCGAGCTGCCGGCGCCGCCTTCACCGTCGGCCTCGATGGTGAGGGTGGTGCTCACAGCCAGGCTTCCACCTGTCAGATTGACAAGGGCCGGCCCCGCAACCGCCCCGCCACCGCTGGTCGCGCCGTCGCCGCCATCGGCATTGGCATCGACCTCGAGCTCCGCGAACTGCACCGTCCCGGCGCTGACGAGCAGGGTCGCAGTGCCGGCCGTGCCCGTGCCTCCGGCCCCGGCCGCACCCGCGCCGCCAACCGCCTCGGAGTCGATCTCAGCGGCGCCGAAGGTCGATTGGCCGCCGACGGAAGTGATCCTGGCGGTGCCGCCGAAACCATTGCCGCCGGTCCCGCCGCCGGCGCCGTCGCCGCCGGCGAGCACCTGGGTGCTTCCGGCCGTCAGCGTGCCGCCGGAATTGATGATTTCGGCTAAGCCGCCGGTCCCGAGGCCGCCGGTGCCGCTGCCGAACCCGGCGCCCCCCGTTCCCGTCGCGTTCACCGTCAGCGCCAGGGGGGCGCTCAATTGGCCGGTCGGCGTTTCGATCCGGGCATTGCCACCGGTCCCGGCTCCGCCCGATGCGCCGGCGGTCGCGTTGACGGAGGCGCCGCCGGTTCCGGTGACGACGACGACCAGCGAATTGACTGTCCAGACATCGTTCGAGACGCCTGTCACCAGGTCGATCTCCCCGCCGATGCCGGCTCCGCCGACGCCGGCGGAGCCCGCTCGGACGCCGCCGCCGATGCCGTTGGCGGCAAAGCGCGCGGCCCCGACTCCGACGTCGATCGTCGATCCGGTGCTGAGCGTATCGATGTCGATTTCGATCGTGCCCGCCTGACCGGTGCCGCCCTGGATGTCACCGGCGCCGCCGACCCCCTGAACGAAGAACAGCAGGGCGGTGTCGGACGGATCCGCATTGGGATTGTTCGCCTGGAGCAAGCCGCCATTCGCCACCCGGAGCGAGATCAGGCCCTGGCTTCCGTTGCCGCCGATGGCGCCGTCGCCGCCGCCGCCGCTCGCCCCGAAGGAGATGCCGGCAGCGCTGAAGACCTGCATGATCATCGCTCCGCCATCGACTTCGACGTTGAGCTGGCCGCCGGTGCCGGAGCCGCCATTGCCGGCGCCGGTGCCGTTGCCCCCGATGCCGGTTGCGCGCGCGATCGTGCCGTTGCTGAGGAAAACCGTGCCGCCATTATTGGCGCGAACATTGGTGGTCCCGCCAGCGGCGTCGCCGCCGGTGACGTTGTTGCCGACCGGTATGGACTGGTTGTTGCCGTTATTGGGGAAGCGGCCGAAGCCGTTTGCGCTGATGTTCAGTCCGGCGCCGCTGAGCGACGACCCGGCGCCGACCGCCTGGAAGGTGATCGTGCCGCCCTGGGAAAAGCCGCCCGTCGAGCCGTCGGCGGTCGGGCTGCCGCCATAGCCGCGCGCCCAGGTGTTCGATAGCGATCCTGACAAGTTGACCAAGCTAATGGCGCCGCCTGTGCTCGCGCTGATGAAAAGACTGCCGCCGGTGCCGGTGCCGGCGACGCCGGCTCCGCCGCCTTCGTTCGCGCCGCCATAGCCGGTCGCGCTGATCCCCCTTCCAACCAGGCTGGCGAGGTTGATCGTGCTGCCTGCGCCCGTTGCGACGAGGTTGACGATTCCGCCGGTGCCGTCGCCGCCGTCGCTGCCCGCACCGGAGCCGCCCGTGCCATCGGCGAGGATCGTGGCGGCGGATGCGATGACGTCGCTGCCGCCCGAGGCGAAAATTCCCGCGTCGCCGCCCACGCCACTGCCCGCGATCGTTCCAGCTCCGCCCGTCGCCGACGTGTCGATCCGCAAGGTGCCGCCGATGAGGACCTGGCCGCCATCGGCGTTGATGAAGGCGTCGCCCCCAATGGCGTTGCCGCCCGGATTCGGACCGGAGCCCGCGGCGCCGATGGCGCGCGCATCGAGGAGAACATCGCCGCCGACGGAAATCGTCGATCCCGTCACGGAGAAGAATGCGATCGGCCCGGCGCTTGCCCCGCTGCCGTCCGACAGCGCCGACCGGTCGTTCGTGGTCGACAGGGTGAGGTTGCGGCCGACGCTGATCGTCGAACCGGTCTCGGCCAGGAAGTTCACGAAGCCGTCACCGCGAACCGACACGTCCCGGGAAAAGGAGATCGGGCCGAGCTCGTCGCTGAACTCGAACGCCGTGCTTGCGCGTCCGGTGACGTCCGAGCTGTGCGATCCGTTCTGCACGAGCCAGAAGCCGGCGCCGGTGCCCCCGGCGCGGCCGGCGGGAGCGCCGCCGGCGACATTGTAGCCGGCGGCCAGGACGATCGTCCCATTGTCGAAACTGGCGCTCGCCGCGGGCGTGTAACCGGCAGAGCCGCGCAGCAGCGCCACGATCGATTGGTTCTTGGGCACGGCAACCATGTAGATGCCGTGATTGTCGCCGCCGCCGGTGCTCGCCGGGCCGGTCGTCGTGCCGGTATGTATGACACCCTGGCCATCACTGGTGCCGGAGCCGACCGCGATGTCGAACAGTCCCTGGTTGATGGTGATGGTCGCGGCCTCGGCGGCGACATAGGCGGCCGATCCGTTGACGGTGACCGTGCCGCCATGTTCGATGCGCGGGGCGACCATGGCGATGTAGCTGCCCTCGGCCGTCGCGTTGATCTGCGAACCGGGTGCGGTGACGATGCGCGAGAACGGATTGCTGGCGCCGCTGAAGCTCAGGCTCGACGGGTTGAAATAGGGACCGGGTCCGCCCTCGCCGGTCGTGGTGACCTGGAGGGTGGTCATGACGAGGTTGCCGACGTTGAAGACGGCGGTCGGGCCGATCACGAAGCCGCCGGGCGTCTGGAACAGGATCGTGCCGCTTCTGGTGCCGGGCGACCCTTGCAGTTGGCTGATCACGGTTCCGTTGAGCTCGATGCGGGCCGGGCCGCCGATTCGGTTCAGGACGGCGAAATTGGCCGCGCCCTCGAAGGTGGCACTGTGGCTCGATGGCAGGAAGTCGAACGAAGTCGGTGGGACGCCATAGTCCGGTGACCAGTCGATGATCGCGGTCGGCGATCCGATCGTGATCACTTCCGAGCCCGGGCCGGTCGGCGTTCGTGTGACGGAGCCGCTGGTCCCGTCGATCGTCCCGAGAAACGCCTGCGCCGTCGCCCGCTCGGGCTGGGCGATCATCAGCGCGGCGGCGCCGGCTGCGCAGCCGAGCAGCAGCGATCGACGGCGCCGCGCCAGCCTCGGCGCGCGAGCGGGCGGCGCGTTGCTGATCGTCATCGGAACCTCCAGGGCCAGAGGGCGGTGGTGACGCTGATAAGCAGCCGCGGGTCGCGGTCCGGCTGGGTCAGGGTGCGATCGAGCGGAATCGCCACCATCAATTCGAAGCGGAGCTTGTCGCCATAGGCGCCGCGGATCCCGGCGCCGACCGAGGTCACTTCCTGCCGCGGCAAAGGCGCCAGCCGATCCTCGTTCCAGCTCCAGGCCTGGTCGACGAAGGCGAAGGGCTGGATCGCGAATGCGGTGGCGTTGGCGGGGTAGGGGTTGCCGTAGCGAAACTCGGCCTGGACGCCGACGCCGCTGTCTCCCTGGATCGAGCCGGGATCATAGCCGCGCCCGATGCTGTAATTCCCTGCCGAGAATTCTTCGAAGCCGAGCAGGGGCGTCCCGCTATACTGGCCGCGCGCACCCACTGCGACGGTGACACGGGGATCGGGCCGGAATTCGCCATAGACGCTACCGCGCACCAGGGTGGCGCTGGCGTCCGCCTCCGCGCGGCTCGGACGGGCGGTGCCGGCCGGGCAGTTGACCAAGGCGGGGCCGCAGCTTTCCGTCGCGTCGAAGATGTCGAGGCCATGGCGCAGCTCGGCGAGAAGGCCGACTCGCCAAGGCGGCGCGATCGGCGTGAAACGCGGCGTGAGACCGACCGCGTCGTAGGTTGCGCGCAGATAGGCCACCCGCAAATGGTCGCGGTTCACCAGCTTGTCGGTAAAGTCGACATCCTGATCGACATAGTCGAAGCCGATCGATCCGCGCAGCGTTCGCGCCTGTCGGCGGATGAAGGGATAGCTCGCCTCAGCGGTAGCGAAAAGGGTCCGTGACCGGAAGTTCAGCTGAGGATCGTTGAAATCCGGCCTGGCCCAGGAATAAGTCAGCTGTCCGCCGAAGCCGAGCCCTTCGCTGCCGACCCGGAAATCGTGCGCGACCTGGATCGTCTGCTGCTCCTCGAAATCCGCGGTCGTATAGAAAGCGAGACTGGTCCGGTCGCCAAGCCCGGTCAGGCCGAAATATTGGCCGCGGACAAGGGCGCCCCAGCGGCCGAGGTCGCGCGAGCCGTAATTCTGGACCGCGAGGTCGACGACGGCCGCCGTCCGCACGACGAAGACCTCGCCGATGACCTCGCCCTCGGCCGTGCCGGCCGGGCGGAGCACGAGCCGGACCGTATAGCCGGGCAAATCTCCGGCAAGCAGAAGGTAGCGCTCCGCCTCATAGGCGTTGAACAATTCCTGGTCGGTCAGCCGTTCGAAATAGCCGGCGATGAGCTGCTCCGCGCGGCCGGCATCGCCCCGGATCCGGATCCCGACGAGCTTGGCCATCATGACGTCGAAGCGGATGCTGCCATTTTCGATTCGCTGTTCCGGCACCTCGACCGCGGCGACATATCCGGCCTGGCGGAGAATCGTCGCGGCGCGATCGCGAATTTCGCAGATGGCGGCGACCGGCAGGTCCTGGCCAATGAACGGCGCGAAAGCCGGGCGCAGGTCCTCGGGCGAAAGGCCCCTCAGATTGTTGAAGGTGACATCGTTCAGCGTGAATCGGAGGTTCGCATATTCCGGCGCCGCAAGCGCACAGGGCGCGCGCTCGACCCCGCCTTCGACGCTAAGTCGGCGGCCGGCCTCGACAGGCCGCGTGACAGGCTGCTCGACTTCCTCGCGGGTCGGCGCGACCGGACCTGGCGGCGGCAGCGGCGCCGGCGGCGTCTGCTGCGCCAGCGCCGGCGCGCCGAGCGAGAGGGCGCATCCCGCGAGCAAGGCGGTTGGGACACGCCATGAAGGTCGGGCAGTCCCGTTCCGGCACGCAATTGATGATTGACCGGCGAAGAATAGACTTCGCAGGCCGAAGGCCCCCGCTACTTGCATTCCCCCCAGTGCCCCTTTGTTATTGGCCCCGGAAAAGGGAAAGCTAACACAATTTCTACATTTGAAAAGCCTGTTTAAGACAAGGCTTAAGGATCGCCAGACACGCGGCTTTTGCGTCACGAAGTTTAACTTAAGATAAGGTCGGCGTGGGCGCGCCCAATCCGGCATGACTGCCGAGTCGGGGCTGCAATAGGCCTGATTCGGCGGACCACTGCCAATCGCATCTTTTCCGGTAAGAGCCGCCGAGGCAGGCGCCATCGCCCGTGCATTCTCCGCTGCCCGTCCCAATCTGGAAGGCCATTCTGCCCGCACGATCGCCTACCCCTCTGACCCGCCCGGATCGGCCTGTTCGAACAGCGCCGACCGCAAACCCGACCAAGCCGGGGCTCAGCTTGCGACAAAAGAGCGACGGGGCGTCATAAAGGCGTTCTAAAGAATTTCTGAAGGCAAAGGCGGAGCCCTGATTCCGCCTTCGAATGGCGCCCAGCGGCGCAAGCGGCGCGCTGATCCTGTGAGCCATATTGGCAACTTGGGCCCCGCGTGCGACTGATCGGGCACGCCTAGGGAGCGGACCTGTGGACCTTCGTCTTTTCTCTCTGATCTCGAAATCGCCGACCAATCCGACCGCCAAGCCGAAGTCCGACGCCTATGACGTCGCCGAGCTGTTCGACGGCCCGATCGCGCTCGCGACCGACGGGGCAGGGGGCGAGGCGGCGCTCGACGAGCGGCTCCGCCAGGCCTATTTCTGGGTGGTCAACCACGCCATCATCAGCCCGCATTACGACATCGAATATAACAATGCGCCGCCGCCGCGGCTGGCGGTCGGCGACAGCCGCTCGGTCCTGACGCTGCCGTCGGGGCAGAGCTATTCCTCCTATGTGCTGCTGCCGCTGCTCACCTTCGCGACGCGCAGCAAATGCCTGTTCGTCGGCGGTCCCGGCCGCGGCAAGACGGCGAGCGCGATATTGATGGGCGTGCTCGCGGGCTACAGCCCGCGCGAGGTCCGCCGGGCGATGCAGCACGGCCATCCGCAGATGACGATCGCCGACCTGCTCGGCAATCCGCTGCCGGCCGACCTGGTCGGCGCGAAAAGCATGGATGACATCCAGATCGCCTGGCGGCCCTGGCTCTCCATGCGGGTCAAGATCATTGACGAATATAACCGCATCCCGACCCGCACCCAGAGCGCGCTGCTGACCGTTATGGGCGACAATTATGCCGAGATCCTCGGCCATATCCACGAATGCCCGGACGCCGCCTGGTACCTGACCGCCAATGACGATGCAGGCGGCGGCACCTATCAGGTGATCGAGGCGCTGCGGGACCGGATCGACGTCATCGTCCAGGCCCTCTCCTTCAATCCGCGCTTTCTCGGCGACCTGCTGCTGAGGATCGAGGAGGATATCCGCCCGGAGGAAGTGGTGCCGGCAGGGATCGTCTTCGGCGAGGACGAGATGGTCGAGATGGCCAGGTCGGTCCGGCGGGTCGAGGTGCCTGAGCCGGTCCGCCGCCGCATCGAATTCTTCGCCAGCCAGTTCGAGCTGATGGAGGCTGCCGGCGCCCAGTTCGAATATAAGACCAAGGACACCGCCCGGCTGTCGCGCACCGACTGGGGCCAGGTCGTCGCCGCAGACGAGGGCCGCGATCGGCTGAAGGATCTCGGCTCGCAAACCCTGAACGGCCTCTCGGTCCGCAACCTGATGACCCTGCTCAAATATGCCAAGGCGCTCGCCTGGTTCCGCGGCAATGCCGCGGTCGAGCTCGAGGACGTCCGCCAGATCCTGCCCTTCGTGCTCAACGACAAGCTCCATCCCGATCTTGACGCGCCCTTCTTCGCCTTGCCGGAGAACGCCCCCTATCGTGTCGATCGGTTGAGCTGGCTGCGCCATTTGTTCGACGCCTCGAACGAGGAGTTCGACCGGCTCGATCTCGACCGCGACGATCCGGTCGGCGCCCTGTCCGACGAGTTTGCGCTCGGCCTGCACGGGGTCGATGCGCGCGAGGTCCGCTCGCGGCTCGACCGGATCGAGCGGCTGATCGCCAGCCTCGCCAAGGGGCGCAAGCTCTACGGGCCGCTCTACGACGACCTGCTCAAGCTCAAATATCTGCACCAGCGCTACACCAATTATCTCTACTGGCTGCAGTCGCGCTGATGGTCAGCGAGGCCTTCGCCACCCTGCTGAAGGATCGGCGGTCGAGCTACAACGCCCAGGTCGCTGCGGCGCGCAGCCGCACACCCGCTTTCGACACCCAGGCTTTCTCGGATTTTCTGCGCGAGGCGGTCGACCCCTTGTTCTGCGCGGCCGCCACGGCCGAGCCGGAACAGCCGGCGCGGATCGCCGACAGCCTGTTCGCCATGGCGGTCGACCTTGCCGAGCATGGCTGGATCGGCGGCGCGGCACGCGAACCGGTGGTCGCACGACTCTGGCAGGACGCCGCGCCGCACCTCGCGGGTACGATCGCTGCGGATCCGCGCGAGTCGCTGGGCGCGCTCACCAATGCGGCGGTCAAGCTCGGACAGGAGCGCGGCGTGCGGATCGAGGAGTGGCTCGGCGGAGTCGAAGCCTTGGGCGGCCGCGCCGAAGACGTGCCGCAGCTTCGCGCGCTCGCGATCGTGCTCGCCTGGCAGGCGGGAGCCGCTTTTGCCCGCGAGGCGGCGCTGGCCGCCGCCGACACGCTGCCGCCCGCGCTCGCTTGCCTCGCCGTCGGCGCCGGCGATCAGGCCGATTGGTCTCTCGTCGGCGCACGCCTTCGCGCAGAGCGCTGGTGGGCGCCGGGGGCCGGGCACGCGGCGCGCGAGTACCGCGTCGGCGGATTTCGCGGCTTCGGCGGACCGTTCGAGGAGCCGCCCGGGATCAAGGTCCATGACGACGACTTCCTGGTCGCCAGTGGCGACGGCCGCTATCGCCTGATCGCCGACGCCTTTGGCGCCACGGTTCGCCGCAGCGTCGTCGACGATGCGATCCCCGACGCGCCGGATCCCCAGGGCATGCGCCGGCTGAGCGGGACTGTGCTGCACGCCGATGACCGCGCGATCGATCTCGGCGGGCCGGCCGAAGGCCTGCGCGTCGCCGAGGCGCCCGGCAGCCTCGCCGTCACCTCGCCCTTCTCCTATTTCGTCCGCGTCTTTCCCAAGGTGCTGTCGTGAGCGCCGACGGGGAGCTGCTCGCCGGATGGCAGTCGGCCTGGGAAGCGGCGCTGGCCCATTGGAGCAAATATACGCGCCTCCACGATCCGCGCCTGTGCCAATCCTCGGTCGAGGCGGCGAAGGAGGGGCTGACCGACAGCTTCGCGATGATCCGGCTCGCCGACAAGAGCGTGGTGATCGATCTCCAGAAGGTCCGCGACATCGGGCTCGACGATCATGCGGTCGAGATCCTCGCCCATGAGATCGGCCACCATGTGCTCGCCCCGGCGACCGCGATCGATCATTTCCGGCTGCTCGCCCGGATCCGCCGCGGCCTGCCGACGCTCGAGGTCCACGCCCCGCTGATCGCCAATCTGTTCACCGACCTCGTGATCAACGATCGCCTGCGGCGGCAGGCCGGCCTGCGCATGGCCGAGGTCTATGAAGCGATCCACCGCCGACAAGGCGGGTCCGGCGGCGGCAAATTGTGGACGCTCTACATGGGCATTTACGAGGCGCTCTGGGGCCTCGATCGCGGCGCGATCGGCGGTCCTGTCGACGACGACCGGATCATCGCCGACGCCTGGCTCGGCGCGCGGCTGGTGCGGGTCTACGGCCGCGACTGGCTGGTCGGATCGAGCCGCTTCTCGGCTCTGGTCCTGCCCTATCTGGTCGACGATGCGGACGCGTTGGGCAAGGCCGCTGCTTTGATGCACGATACGCAGGAAGCGGGGGAGGGCAGCGAACCGGTCGGGATCAGCGACTTCGATCCGGGCGAGCTCGAGGACGGCATCCACCCGTCGGCGGATCCGGCCATCACCGGCGAGGACACGGTCGGCAAGCCGCAGCGCCCCGATCCGGACACGCCCGGCGGGTCGCCGGGCCAGCGCCGCGAGCCGTTCGAATATGGCGAGATATTGCGCGCGGCCGGGGTCAAGCTGTCCGACACCGAGATCGCCGCGCGCTACTATCGCGAGCAGGCGCTGCCGCATCTGGTCCGCTTCCCGGTCCGGGAGTCGAGCCGATCCACCGAGCCCCAGCTCGAAGGGGTCGAGCCCTGGGATATTGGCGACCCCTTCGACCAGATCGACTGGATGCAGACCCTGATCCAGTCGCCGACTCCGGTGCCGGGCCTGACGACCGTTCGGCGCATCTACGGCGAGGAGCCGGGCAGCGACGTCGAGGTCGAGCCGGTCGACCTCGATCTCTATGTCGACAGCTCGGGCTCGATGCCGAACCCGCAGCAGCAAATCTCCTATCTGACCCTGGCCGGCGCAATCATCGCCTTGTCGGCGATGAAGGTCGGCGCGCGGGTCCAGGCGAGCCTGTGGAGCGGCAAGAACCAGATCATGTGCACCGACGGCTTCGTCCGCGACGAGAGAGCGGTGCTCGCGATCCTGACCGGCTTCTACGGCGGCGGCACCGCTTTCCCGATCCACAAGCTGCGCGACACCTATGCAGGCCGCAAGCCAGACGATCGGCCGGTCCACATATTGGTGATCAGCGACGACGGCGTCTCGACCATGTTCGACACGGACGAGCGCGGCAATAGCGGCTGGGACGTCTCGGCCGCCGCGCTGGCCGCAGCCCGCGGCGGTGGCACGCTCGCCCTCAATCTTTGGCAAGGGTACAAGTCCGAATGGGTGCCGCGCGCGGCCGAGCAGGGCTGGGCGATCGAGCGGGTGCGCGACTTCGCCGAATTGATCGAATTCGCCCGCAGGTTCAGTCGCCGCAATTATGCCGCGCCGAGCCGGAGGAAGGCGGCATGATCCTGCTCTGGCGGATCAGCACAAGCTGCAACTTCGCCTGCGGTTTCTGCGCCTATGACCGGCGCCGCTCGATCGCCCGGACGGCAGCCAAGGCGGAGGAGGTCGAGCGGGTCGCCCTGTTGGCTGCGGACCTGGCACAGCGGCGCGGCGAACGGCTGCTGCTGAGCTGGCTGGGCGGCGAGCCGCTGCTTTGGCCGCCCCTGCTCGACCTTTCGGCGCGGCTCGCCCGCCACCCCGCGATCGATCTCAGCCTGACCAGCAATGGCAGCCGCCTGCAATCCGCGCGGGTGCGGGGGGCGATGCTCGCCGACTTTGCCGAGCTCACCTTGAGCGTCGACGGGCCCGCGGCAGTTCACGATCGGCTGCGCGGCGCGCCCGGCAGCCATGCACGCATCGCTCAGGCCGCCCGAGCGCTGGTCGCCGCCCGTGCTTCGCAATCGCGCCTCAAGCTCCGCGTCAACAGCGTGCTGATGCGCGACACGGTCGGCCATTTCCCGGACCTCTGCCGAAGCATCGCTGGGTGGGGCGTCGATGAGATCACCTTCAACCAGCTCGGTGGCCGCGATCGCCCGGAGTTTTTCGCCGGCCAGGCGCTGACGCCGGCGGACGTCGCCGCGATCCGCCGCTGGCTGCCGGCGCTTCGCGCCGAGCTGGCGGGGCAGGGAGTCAGGCTCTGCGCGAGCAATCTTTACCTCGACCGGATCGAGGCGAGCAGCCGCGGGGAAGCCCTGCCCGGCGCGGATTGCCGGCCGGGCGAGGCCTTCCTGTTCGTCGACGAAAGCGGCCTGGCCTCGCCCTGCAGCTTCACCACTGGTGACTATGGCGTGCCGGCGACGGCGCTGCGGACGGTCGCCGACCTTGCCGCCTTGCCCGCGCGCTTCGCCCGCGCCCGCGCGAACAAGCGCAGCCTGGTCTGCGACGACTGTCCTTCGACCCAGCTTTTCGGCAAGTTCGCGGCCTGATGCAGCGCGTCGGCCCGCCCTTGCCCGCCATCCATCGCCGGCTCGCCGAGACTCCGGCCGACTTTCTCGACGAGCCGCGGATCGGACGCCAGGGCAGGGTCGTGGTCGCTGCCCTGCTCGGCGACGTGCTGCAGGCGCTCGGCCTTCCCGCCGATCCGCGCCTGCTCGCCCGCTACCGGCCCGAGGGCGGCGATCCGCAGGACCGCAACGCCTTCCGGCTGGCGATGGTCGCCGCCTGGCTCCTCGCCGACGAATGGCTCGCCAGGGAGACGGCGCAGCCCGAGCAGCTCGCCGACCTGCTGCTGGCCACCCTGCCGGAGCTCGCCGCCCAGGTGCGCGCAGACCTGTTCGTCACCGATCCCGACCGGCGCGAGGAGCTGGCGCGCACCTTCCTCGCCCGGCTCGGCTTCCGGCCTGAGGGGGAGAGCGAGGCGGAGGCCGCCGACCGTCTGTCGATGGTCAGCGCCGCCGAACGCAGCCGCCTGCTCGCCGCCAGCCGCGCGGCCGAGCAGCGGGCGCGCGAGGTGCGCGAGGCGCTCGCCCGCAAGGCGGCCCAGGAATCGGCGGACAAATGGACCCGCGAGTGAGCGACACGCCGACCGACGCCGATCGCTATCCGACCCTGACCGCGGAGGGCCGCCGGATCCTCGATTTCATGCGCGAGCATCCGCACGCGCCGATCTATCGCAACCAGAGCGGCAACCGGCTTACCGCCGAGGATCTCGACGCGTTGGCCGAGCATGCCCGCCAGCTCGGCCCGCCCCCGGCAGCCGGATCGACGCCTGACTGGATCGACGGATTTCTCGAACGGGCCTTCGCCCAGGTACCGCACTATCGCGCGCTCGGCGCCCCGCCAAAACGGCTTGCCGACGTGGCGCCGGTCGGCCGCGGCGACCTCGCCGCCGACATCGCCCGTTTCGTCCCCGACGACGTGCCGACCGATCGCCTGATCAACTTCCAGACGACCGGGACGACCGGCCATCCGCTGCTGATCCCGTCCCACCCGCAGGTCGCCGGCCGCTATCTCGCCTTTCACAAGCGCGCGCTCGCCCGCTTCGGCATCGCTCCCGAATATGGCAGCGGCCAGGTCGGCGTCGTCATCATCGGCCATCAGCAGCCCTGTTTCACCTACCTCTCGGTGACGCCGGCCATGGGCGATTCCGGCCTGGCCAAGATCAACCTCCACCCGGACGACTGGCGCGACCCCGAAGATCGGGGCCGCTACATCGATGCGCTCCAACCCGAGTTCATCGCCGGCGACCCGCTTTCCTTCGCGGAGCTGCTCGCCATCGACACCGGCTGGCGTCCGCGCGCCTTGCTGTCGGTGGCGATGATGCTGTCGGAGGGCCTGCGCCGCCAGCTCGAGCAGCGCTTCGCCTGCCCGGTGCTCGACCTCTATTCGATGAACGAGGTCGGCCCGATCGGCGTCTACGACCCCGAGCGCGGCGGCCATGTCTTGCTCCAGGACCGGCTCTGGGTCGAGATCATCGACGATCAGGACCAGCCGCTCCCCGACGGCGAGCGCGGCGAGATCGCGGTCACCGGCGGCTTCAACTTCTGCCTGCCTCTCGTCCGCTACCGCACCGGCGACCAGGGTGCGCTCGCCACGATCGGCGGCGAGCGCATCATCATCGGCCTCGAGGGACGCACCCCGATCCGCTTCCGCGACGCCGCCGGCCACTGGCACAACAATGTCGAGGTCACCCACGCCCTGAGGCCGCTGCCGATCGCGCAATTCCGCCTGCACCAGAATGCCGACGGCGGCCTGGTCTTCGGACTGGCCGAGCGATCGATGACGACGGCGCCTGCCGCGCTCGCGGCGCTGGAGCGCTTGTTCGGCGGCACGCCGATCACGCTCGAAATGATGCCGGACGGCGGCAAGGCGGTTCAATATACGAGCGATTTGGAAAGCTTGCCGGCGTCCTGATGGCGGAGGCCCGAAATGCCCGAATATCTGCATCCCGGCGTCTATATCGAGGAGATCGAGCGGGGGCCCCGGCCGATCGAGGGCGTTCCCACCAGTACCGCGGCCTTTCTAGGAGAGACTGAACGGGGACCGGTCGCCCCGACCCTTGTGACCAGCCACCAGGAATATCGGCGCCGGTTCGGCGACCTCTACGCAGCCGACAAATTCCTGCCCGATGCCGTCGGCGGCTTTTTCACGAACGGCGGCAAGCGCCTCTTCGTCTGCCGGCTCGTCGGCGCCGCGGCGACGACCGCGCAGGCGCCGTTCGGAGACTGGTTCGCCGTTCGTGCCTCCGGCCCCGGCCTGTGGGGGGCGCGGATCTTCGTTCGCATCGACGACAGCTCGACCATGAATTCGACCGGTACGCCGGTCGGCTTCCGGATCCGCCTCGCTTATTGGTCGGCAGCGGCCGATCTTCCCTTGGCTGACCCCTTCGACCCGGCCAATCGCAGCCAGCCCGCCCCCCAGATCGTCGAGGATTATGACGATCTGGTCACTGACGAACAGGCTTCCAATTTCTTCGGAAAGTATTTTCCGCTCATCGATCTGGGATCCGGCGAAGAGCGGATAGGGGCGTTCAAGTCTCCGCTTGGCGTCCTGGTGCGGCGCGCCGGCGCGCCTGTCGGCGCCCGGCCGGCGAACGGAGCAGTTTTGCTGAGCGGCGGGGCCGACGACCCGCGCGAGCTCGAGCCGGACGATTATGACGGCCTGCCCGCCGGCAACCGGATCGAGCCGCAGGGGCTCGCCGCGCTGGAACGCGATCCCTGTCGTGAGGTCGCCCTCGTCTACGCACCGGCGGTTTCGAACGACACTGCCCTAAAGCTCATCGACCATTGCGAGCGGATGAAATTCCGGTTCGCCGTCATCGACGCCCCTCAGGCGCAGCCGGCTCACGCTCTCGATCCGCGCACGACCCTGCCGGCCGACACCAGCCACGCTGCTTTCTATTTTCCCTGGATCGCCGTTTCCGGTGCCGGAACCGGCGCACCCAGGCTGGTGCCGCCGGGCGGGCATGCGCTCGGCGTCTATGCGCGGACCGATGTCGAGCGAGGCGTGTTCAAGGCGCCGGCCAACGAGGTCGTGCGCGGCGCGATCGGGCTGGAGTTCGAGATCGACGATTCGATCCAGAACCTGGTCAATCCGCGTGGCGTCAACGCCATCCGTCGATTCCCTGGACGGGGCATTCGCATATGGGGCGCGCGGACGCTCAGCTCAAACGCACTTTGGAAATATGTCCCGGTGCGCCGGTTGTTCATCTACCTTGAGCGGTCGATCTACGAAGCGACGCAATGGGCCGTGTTCGAGCCCAACGATGCCAGGCTGTGGATGCGGGTGACCGACCAGATCCGGGTGTTCCTGCGGACGGAATGGCGCCGCGGGGCGCTGCATGGCCAAACCGAGCGGGAAGCCTTTTTCATCACCTGCGACGAGCGGGTGATGACTCAGGACGACATCCTCAACGGGAGGCTCATCTGCGAGATCGGGGTCGCACCGGTGCGTCCCGCCGAATTCGTCATTTTCCGCATCGTCCAGCACACGGCAGAAGCTCAAGCCTAGCTAGAGCCGCAGCCCTTCCATCATGAACCGCCGCCAGACCCGCGCCGGAACGGTCGAGCCGGTGATCCCGTCCATCGGCCGGTGATTGTCCCGGCCGATCCAGACGCCGACGACCAGGTTGCCGGCATAGCCGACGAACCAGGCGTCGCGATTCTCCTGGGTGGTGCCGGTCTTGCCGAACGCGGCGATCGGCAGCGCCGCCGAACGTCCGCTGCCCTGGCGGATCACGGCGCCGAGCAGCTCGTGCAGATCCTCGAGTTGGGCAGACGGGATCGGCCTTTGACCGCCGCGGTCCGCGGAGCTGCGCTCGAGGCCGGTCGGCCGGACCGGATAGGCGCCCAGCGCGACCGCGGCATAGGCCGCGGTGAGCTCGAGCAGGCTGACCTCGCCCGAACCCAGCGCCAGGCTGGGTCCTTGCGGCAGGTCGCTGACGATGCCGAAGTCGCGCGCGGCCTGGATGACGTTCTGCCGGCCGACCGCCTCGCTCAGCCGGACGGCGGCGGTGTTGTTCGAGGTCGCGAAGGCGTCGCGCAGGCTGATCTCTTCGGGATAGCGGCCGTCCATGTTGCGCGGCGACCAGTCGCCGATCGTGATCCGGTCCGCCGAAAGATCGGAGTCCGGCTCGTAGCCGCGGCGGAGCGCGGCGCCGTAGACGAACAATTTGAACGTCGATCCGGCCTGGCGCCGCGCCTGGGTGACGCGGTTGAACGCCGAAGCGGCGTAATCGCGCCCGCCGACCATTGCGACCACCCGGCCGTCGGGCCGCATCGCGACAAGGGCGATCTCGGTGCCCGGCAGCGCCTCGCGCGCGACGCTGCGCTCGGCGATCGCCTGGAGCCGGCGATTGAGCGTCGTCTCGACGAACAATTCGCCATAGCCGCTCTCGGCCCGCGCCCGCGCCGAATCGCGCACCCAGTCCGCGAAATAGGATCCGCTCGCCAGCCGGCGCGGCTGCCGGATGATCCGGGCCGGCCGGATCCGGGCGGCCTGCTGCTCGGTCAATGCGCCGGTTTCGACCATGGTCGCGACCACCAGCGCCGCCCGCCGCTGCGCGCCGCGCAGATTGCGGCTCGGGGCGAGGCTGGAGGGCGCGACCACCAGGCCCGCCAGCATCGCTGCCTCGGCCGTGGTCAGCCGCTCCGGCGCCTTGCCGAAATAGAGCTGAGCGGCGGCGCGCAGGCCATAGACGCCGTCGCCGAAATAGACGGTCGACAAATAGCGGGAGAGGATCTCTTCCTTGGTCAGCCAGGCCTCGAGCCAGACTGCGATCAGCGCCTCCTGCGCCTTGCGGACGAAGGTCCGGTCCGGGCTCAGGAAGGCGTTCTTGGCGAGCTGCTGGGTGATCGTCGATCCGCCCTGCTCCCAGCGGCCGCTGCTCGCCCGTACCCAGGCGGCGCGGGCGATGCTTCGCGGATCGACGCCGAGATGCGACCAGAAGCGGCGGTCCTCGATCGCGACGAAGGCGTCGGACACGTGGCGCGGCAGCCGGGTCACGTCGACCGGCTGCTCCTTGAGCTGGCCGATTCGGGCGATCGGCTGGCCGTCTTCCGCCAGCAGCACCAGGGTCGAGGTCGGCAACGGCCGCGGCACCTGCGATGGCGGCGCGACGATCGAGAGCCAGAGGATCAAGGCGGCGAGGCAGAAGACCGCCCCGCCGAGCAGGCCGTAGGCGCGCTTGCGTGTCAGCAGCCGCCGCTTCGGCGGCCCGGCCAGCTCCGGCGCAAGGCTCGGCGGCTCCGGGGAATCGCCGGCCGCGCTCTCCTCGCGCGGCGTGCCGTCATTGGACCGCGCGGCCGGAATCTCCGGAGACCTCGCAAACATTCCCCACAAGTTCAACGCGCTGACCCCATGATCGGCCTGTCCGTGCTTTACTCGACTAGGACAGTCGTGGCATCGACGCAATGCGATGAATGGGAAGTCGGGCGGACAGGAATTGGTGGCGAGCGTCGAGCGGGTCCGGCTGCGATCCTCGGCCAGCCAATGGACCGACCCGGTCGATCTCCAGCTGGAGGGCGGCACATTCTACTTCCTCCTCGGCGACGACGACCTCGCGAAGCGCTCCCTGCTCGACCTGCTGACGCTGCGGGAACGCCCCTCGGGCGGCAATATCCATCTGTTCGGGCAGAAAGCGAATCGGCCGCGGCCGCGGCTTGCGGCAACGCTGCGCCGGCGGATGGGGATCGTCCAGGACGGGCTGCCATTGCTGCCCCATCTCGACGTGTTCGACAATGTCGCGCTGCCGCTGCGGCTCGGCGGGATCGACGAACGAGATCTTCGCGCCCCGGTCGACGAGATGCTGACCGGGATGGCGCTCGGCTATCGCGCCTATAGCGACGTCCTCGACCTTTCGTTGCAGGAGACCTGCTGCGTCGCCATGGCGCGGGCGATGATCGCCCGTCCCGATCTGCTGCTGATCGAGAGCGTCTTCGATCGGGTCGCGCTCGATTGCGCCTGGCGGCTGCTCCAGCTCGCCGACAGCCTTCGCAAAGGTGGGGCGACGGTCGTCGCCGCGACCCACGACGAGCGGCTGGCGGCGGAATTGCCCGGTGCCCGAACGATCCGGATCAGCCGGCCCGCCCGGACGTCCTTCTTTCGGAGCCTGTGGTGAAGCTGCCCTTCTGGAACGATCGGGGTCCAGTGCTCGCTTCGCGCTCCTACGGCCGCGCGACCTGGTCGATCGCACTGCTCGCGGTCCTCGCGACCGTGGGGCTCATCGGCGCCGGCGCGTTCGGCCAGGCGAGCGCTTGGCTCAACGGTCCCAATGCGAACACGATCAGTGTCTCCTTCGCCGAGGGCGGCGGCACGCAGGGCCAGGCACGGTTCAACCGGCTGGTCGGAAAGCTGATCGCGACCGAGGGCGTGCTCGCCTTCCGCCGCAACCGCGGCGCCGGCGATGACGGACCGGTGATCCTGGTCGACGTCTATATGGATCCGGGCGCGGAGCGCCGCGAAGCAGTCGCCGAGGCGATTCAAGCGGTCCTGCCCTCCGCCGAGATCGACGACCCCTATTCCGGGGCGGGATCCTTCGCGCAATGGATCGGCCCGGCGACCTGGACGGCGGTCCTCGCGGCCCTCGTCCTGCTGCTGTGGCTCGGCTCGGCGGTCTCGACGCTGGCAAAGCGGATGGTCGCGACCCACGCCGTCGAAGTCGATGTCCTGCAGATGCTCGGCGCGAGCCGGGTCCAGGTCTCCCGCCCGTTCGAGCGCCGGGTCGTGCGGCGGATCCTGGTCGCCAGCGCCGCCGGAGCATTGCTGACCACCATCCTGTTCGTGCTCGCCCAGACCCGGATCAGCGCGACGCTGGCGGAGGCGCTGAACCTGCCGGTGGCGATCGGACTCGGCGTCGCTTTGGTGCCGATCCTGCTGATTCTGCTGGGGAAGCTGGTGGCGCGGCTCGCCGTCTTTCGCGCGCTTCGCTGAGGCGAGCGAGTCGGCCGGGGAGACTAGCCCGGCTGTTCCATCCGGTTCGACACGATTCCGAGCTTCAGCAGCGCGGCCTCCGCTTCGTCGAGCGCCGCCGGATCCTCGATAGTCGGAGGGGGCTGGCGCAAGGTGCCTTCCGACAACGCGCGAATCGCGCCGCGCAGGATCTTGCCGGACCGCGTCTTCGGCAGCTTCGCCACGACCGCCGCCTGCTTGAACGACGCTACCGGCCCCAGCTCGTGGCGGACGCGCGCCACCAGTTCGGCGCAGATCTCGGTCTCCGACTGGGCGCAGCCGCTCTTCAGCACGACCAGTGCGATCGGCACCGCGCCCTTGAGGGCGTCCGGTACTCCGATCACCGCGCATTCGGCGATCGCCGGATGGGCGGCGACGATCTGCTCGATCGCACCCGTGGACAGCCGGTGGCCGGCCACGTTGATGATGTCGTCGATCCGGCTCATCACGTGAATGCGCCCGTTGCCGTCGATCAGCCCGGCATCGCCGGCCGAATAGTAGCCCGGATGCCGCTCGAGATAGGCGCGGGCAAAGTCGTCGGCGTTGCGCCACAGGGTGGTGGCGCAACCTGGCGGTAGCGGCAGCTCAATCGCAAGCTCGCCGGCGGCGTTTGACGGCACCGGCCGATGGTTGGCATCCAGCACTGCGAACCGATAGCCCGGAACGGGATGTCCTGCGCTGCCGGGCTCGATCTCGCTCCGTCCGAGCCCGACGCAGGTCGCGATCGCCGGCCAGCCGAGCTCGGTCTGCCACCAATGGTCGATTACCGGCATTCCGAGCCGTTGCTGGGCCCATTCGACCGTGTCGGGGTCGGCGCGCTCGCCGGCGAGGAACAAAGTGCGCAATTTTCCGGTGCCGGCCGCGAGATGCCGTGCTTGCGGATCCTCGCGCCGGATCGCGCGTATTGCGGTCGGCGCCGTGAACAGATGATCGACGTCATGATCGCGCACGACCCGCCAGAATGCACCGGCGTCGGGCGTTCCGACCGGCTTACCTTCATAGAGGATCGTCGTGCAGCCGTTGAGCAGTGGCCCGTAGACGCTGCCCAGAAGGTCTCCCCTGAGCCGGCGCCATAGACGTGGCGCATCGACCAGGCGAGCGCGACGGCATGGCCGCCATGGTCGCGAACCACCCCTTTTGGCAGGCCGGTCGTCCCTGACGTGTAGAGGATGTAGAGAGGGTGGGTCGCCGGTACGGCGACGCATTCGCGAGGGGAGGCGGCGGCCAAAGCCTCGGCCCAGTCGCGGTCGAGCTCCAGTCGGAGCGGACAAGAATGCTGCGGCCGCTGCAATATGATGCAACGATCGACCCGATGGTCGGCGATCGCCAGAGCCTCGTCGACCAGGGGCTTGTAGTCGACGATCCGCCCCGGCTCGATCCCGCACGAGGCGGTGAGCAGCAGCTTTGGCTGAGCGTCGTCGATCCGTTTGGCGAGCTCGGCCGCCGCGAACCCACCGAATACGACGCTGTGGATGGCGCCGATCCGGGCGCAGGCGAGCATCGCCAACACAGCCTCCGGCACCATCGGCATGTAGATGATGACCCGGTCACCCATCTCCACGCCGGCTTCGGCGAGCATGCCCGCGGTCCGCGCCACTTCGTCGCGGAGTTCGCCATAACTGAATCGTCGGACCGTGCCTGTGACGGGGCTGTCGTAGATCAGCGCGGGCTGTTCGCCCCGTCCCGCGGCGACGTGGCGGTCGACCGCATTGTGGCAGCTGTTGAGTAGGCCGTCCGGAAACCAGCTTTCGCCGTCGCGGGCGCGCTGCGGCTGCTGCTCCCAATCGATCGAGGCCGCCGCCTCGAGCCAGAAGCGCTCCGGCTCGACCAGGCTGGCCTGATAGGCGGCGTCGTAACGGTCGGGCATCAGGCGGCGGCGGTCAGCTCTTCCAGCAGGGCATGATCGAGGATCGACACGACATTGTCCTGTTCGTCGATGAAGGCGACCGGACCGTAATTGGTGAAGAACAGCTCGGTATAGACCGGAAAATGTGTATGCTCGTGGATGACTCCGAGCGGCTCATAGCCGTACGTGCCCTCTTCGGCGACGCCCATCCGATATTCCATCCTTCCCTTCACGACGAAATATTCGCCGGCCGCATAATGTTTGTGGCGGCCGAACGAGCTGCCCGGCTGGCAACGCAGCAGCACCGTCCACCGCCCGGTCTCCGGGCTCGAAAAGAAGAGCCGGAAGTCGATCCCTTCGGCAAGTGGGGCCCATTTGAGCGTCTCGGGCAGCAGCAGGCGTTCATCCGGCGTGTTCATTCTTGGTCCCCGGTCAGAAGTTGACAATGAGATCGAGGCCCCAGGTCCGCCTTTCCCCATAATATTGGGGAATGAACCCGAAGTCGCGAAGGTCGGTGGCGTCGATGAGATATTCCTCGTCGGTGACGTTGCGCATCCAGGCGGATAGCTCCCAGCGGCCTTCGCCTTGCGCGAGCGTCGCCCGCAGGTTGAGCAGACCGTAGCCGTCGCGCGAGCTGATCAGCTCGTCCTCGGCATTGTTGTAATATTTCTTGCCGGTGAAGTTGTACTCGGCGCGCAGCCGCCCTTCGAAAGATCCGAGCGGGAAGCTGTACTGGACGAAGCTCGACAGGGTGAACCGCGGGGCGCCGGGCAGGCGGTTGCCGGAGAAGTCGCGCGGCTGGCCGGTGGTGGGATCGATCGCTCCAGACGTGTAGTTGCGATACTCCGCGTCAAGCAGGCCGAAATTGAGGCCCAGATTGAGGCTCTCGACCGGCACCGCGAGTAGCTCGACCTCGAGCCCCTTGATCGTGGCGTCGGCGGCATTGTCGAGCCCCAGCGTCGGCACGCCGGTGCCCTGCTGGTTCACCGACAGCACCTGAAGGTCGGTATAGTCGTAATAGAAGGCGGAGAGGTTGAAGCGGAGCCGCCGGTCAAACAACCGCATCTTGAGGCCGACCTCGTAGGCCGTGAGATATTCAGGATCGACTTGTGTGCGCTCGGCTACGCTGGTGATGATGCCGATGTTGAAGCCGCCCGACTTGAAGCCCCGGCTGGCGCTCGCATAGGCCAATATGTCGTCGGCGAGGTCATAGTCGATCGCCGCCCTCCAGGAGAAGGCATCGAAATTGTCGCGCAACCGGGCGAATGGCACGAGCGGGATCGGCGCACCGTCCGGGGCGGAAGTGAAATAGCCGGGGATCAGATCGGCGCGATGCTGCGAGCGCACGCGGTCGACCGTGTAGCGGCCGCCCAGGGTCAGCCGCAGCGCGTCGGTGATGGAATAGGTGCCCTGGGCGAAGGCGGCGTAGCTGGTGTTGCGGCGCGATGCCCTCGTGATCAATGGCAGCGACGCGCCGATCGCATCGAGCTCGCCGAGCAGGTCGGCATCGCTGTCCCCCTGCAAATTCTCGCGGAAATAATAGAGGCCGAAGATCGCGTCGAAGCGGCGGCTGTCGTAGGCGAGCTGCAGCTCCTGGCTGAACTGCCAGGTGTCGGTGAGGAAGGTGATCTGGTCGACGCGCAGCGGGCTGCCGTCGACATCGACCCGATTGTCGATCTGGGATTCGTCATAGCCGGTGATCGATCGCAGCGTGAACGGCCCGAAGTCGCGCGACGCGTTGAGCGAGATGAAGAAGTTGTCCGAATGGTTGCGCGAGTCCGCATCGAAGTTGAGGATGCGTGGATCGTTGGGCGCCGGGTCGGCATAGCCGAAGATGTTGGTCGCGCCCGGGCCGGTGCCGAGCGGTTTCGGGTTCAGATAGTCGCTTCGGTCGCGGCCGCCGCCGACCGAGAGTCGGATGTCGGTGAGGGTGTCCGGCCGCCAGCGGAAGATCGCGCGCACCGCCGCCTCGTCGACATTGATCGCGTCGCTATCGTCGAACAAGTTGACCCGCTCGCCGTCGCGGCGGCGCACCAGTCCGGCGACGCGTACCGCCAAGGTGTCGGACAGCGGCAATGACACCGCGCCTTCCGCCTCGAACAGGTCGAACCGGCCATAGCCGAGCCGGACATATCCCTCGAGCTCGTTGCCCGGCAGGCGGGAAAAGAACTGGATCGCGCCGCCGGTCGTATTCTTGCCGAACAGGGTTCCTTGCGGGCCGCGCAGCACCTCGATCCGCTCGAGGTCGAACAGCGAGAAGATCTGGCTCCCGGTCGAGGCCACGACAACGTCGTCGCGATAGACCGAGATCGGTCCGACCGACGAGGAGTTGAAATCGTTGTTGCCGACGCCGCGGATGAAGATGTTGGGCACGCCGCCGAAGGTCTTGATCTCCAGGTTCGGCACCTGGTCGCCGATCGACAGGCTGTTGGTGAAGCCCGCCTCGCGGATCAGTTCGGCGTCGAAGGCGGTCACAGACACCGGCACGTCCTGCAGATTCTGCGCGCGCCGCTGTGCGGTGACGACGATGTCGCCGACGCCGGTCTGCTCCGGCTCGGCCGCCTGGTCCTGCGCAAGCGCCGGGCTGGCGCCGATCAGCGCCGCGGCGCCGAGCAGCAGGCGGGTGGCCGGGCGAAAGCGTCTCGTCGTGGTTGCAGCCATCATGCTCCCCTCTTGTTTGCGGCCGCCCTTCGTGGGGCGGTCGTCGAGGCTGCAGGATTAGAGGGAGGAGAGAGCAGGGCGCATGCGCCGGAACGTCGCAAAACTTGTGCCGCCGTGAACCGTCTTTTCGGCGCAATGCGCGGTCGACGCCGACCGCCCCACCTTAGCAATGACGGCTGATTTGCGCTGGAGTGAACCGAATCTTGCGTGGCAGGGACCTGGGTGGCCGGCGGCGTTGCATTTGCCCGGTTGCGCGCCCATCCTGCAAGGCCGAGGGGAGCGGACCATGGTGACGAGCGAGGAGCGCTGGAGCAGCGCGTCGATTCCGCCGCGGCGGCAACTGGCCGGCTTTCAGGAGGTGCTCGACCGCACCCATTTCCACTGGGGGCTGCGACGCGGCGAGACCGGCGCTTATCATGCGAAGGTGCGCAGACGCGCTTTCGACAATTTCGTCTTCACCCACGTCGTCGCCGATCCGGTCGCGGGCTTCCGCACCGTCGACGACGTCAAGCGCGGCGTCGAGGACTATTTCTGCCTGCTCTATTTCGAGGAAGGCAATTGCCTGCTCCGCCAGGGCCGCAACGAAAGTGTCGTGCGCCGCAACAGCATCGCTATCTGGGACAGCAGTCGGCCGGCCATGTTCGACTGCGATTCCCGCCTGCGGCAGCTTTCGATCCTGCTTCCGCGCGAGACGGGGAAGGTGATGGTGCCTGGGATCGAAGATATGTGCGGCCTCGCCGTCGACGGCGAACGCGGCCTCGGTGCGATCCTGTTGTCGCACCTGCGCCAGGTCCACCAGATGATCGACACGATCGAGGCGACCGACCGGCCGGCGGTGCTGAGGGCTACGGTGGAGCTAATCGGCGCCGCCTTTCGTCCCGATGGCAGGAACGAGGCCTCGACCTCCTTCCGCCGGGCCCTGCTCGGGCGTGTCCAGGATTATATCATCGACAATCTTGGCGATCCGTCGCTGACCCCCGCCTCGGTCGCGGCGGCTTTCCGATTCAGTCCGCGTTACCTTCATCGCCTCTTCGAGGATTCCGACGTCACCGTCGGCGGCTGGATCCGCAAGCGGCGGCTGCTCGCCGCGCGTGCCGATCTCGCCAGTCTGCACCGCGCATCGCTCAGTGTCACCGAAATCGCCATGCGCCACGGCTTCGCCGACGCTTCGCACTTCAGCCATGCCTTTCGTGAGGAGTTCGGCCTGGCGCCGCGCGATTTCCGGCGCAGCGCGATCGAAGGCGCCTTCGTATGAGGTTCGCTGCCGCGCAAGCCGGCTGACGCTCTCGCACAAGCCGTACCGCGGCCCTTCTGCCTACCATCCCCGAAAAGAGGAGGAGGGATGGGAAGGCTGAGCGGAAAGGTGGCCCTGGTGACCGGGGCCGCGCAGGGAATTGGCGCCGGAATCGCGACCGCCTTCGCCGAGGCTGGCGCGACTTTGTTCGTCTCAGACATCCAGCACGGACCTCTGGATGTGCTCGCCGGCAAGCTCGGCGCCGCACCCCTTGTGCTCGACGTTACGTCGGAACAGCAATGGGCGGAGGCGGCCGGAAGGATCGCGTCGGCGCACGGCCGGCTCGATGTGCTGGTTCACAATGCCGGCATCGAATTGGTTAAGCCGGTGACGGACACGAGCCTCGACGAATGGCGTCGGGTGATGGCCGTCAACCTCGATTCCATCTTTATCGGCTGCAAGGCGATGCTTACGCTGCTGCAAGCGGCGGGCAGTCCGGGCGCGCCGGCCTCGGTGGTCAACATCTCCTCGATCGCCGGCCTCGTCGGCTATCCCGACCAGGTGGCCTACAACACCTCGAAGGGCGGGGTGCGCCACGTCACCAAGAGCTTGGCGATCGAGTGGGCGGCCCGCGGGCTGCCGATCCGGGTCAACTCGATCCACCCGGGCTGCATTCGCACCCCAATGCTCGAAATGGCTGTGGAGGGCTGGGTGCAGGCGGGCTCGATCCCGTCCGACGACCCGTGGGCCGCGATTGCCGCCCTGTGCCCGCTGAACAGCGTCGGGGCGCCGGAGGATATCGCGATGGGCGCGCTCTACCTCGCGTCCGACGAATCGCGCTTCGTGACCGGGGCGGAACTGGTGATCGATGGAGGCTGGGTCGCACGATGAGCACGGCAAGCAATGCCAGCGTACGGCTGTGGATGTACGCGACGATGGTCAAGAGCCGCCATTTCGAGGCGCTGATCAAGCCGGCCTATTTCGAGGGGAAGACGCCGGTCTTCAACATGGCCAAGGGGCCGATCCCGGGTGAGATGCACCTCTCCGACGGTCAGGAGCCCTGCGCGGTCGGCGTCTGCGCGCATTTGCGCCCGGACGACAGCGTAACCGCCACCCACCGGCCGCATCACATCGCGATCGCCAAAGGTGTCGATCTCAACGCGATGGCGGCCGAGATCTTCGGCAAGCGTACCGGCCTCTCCGGCGGCCGTGGTGGCCACATGCATCTGTTCGATGCGCGGGTGAATTTCGCCTGCTCCGGCATCATCGCCCAAGGGCTCGGCCCGGCGGTCGGCGCGGCGCTCGCCGGCAAGCTGCGCGGCTCCGATGCGGTCGCCGTCGCCTTCCTCGGCGAAGGCGCAGCCAATCAGGGCGCGTTTCACGAGGCGCTGAACCTCGCCGCAATCTGGCAAGCGCCGGTGGTCTTCGTGATCGAGGATAACAGCTATGGCATCTCGGTCGCGAAGCAGGACTGCACCGCGGTGCCCCGCAATTCCGACCGCGCCGCAGCCTATGGAATGCCGGGCCTGTTCGTGCCCGGCAACGATCCCGACGCGGTCCATGAGAGGGCCGGCGAAGCGGTCGCGCGGGCGCGGGCAGGGGGCGGCCCCTCCTTGATCGAGATCGAGACCTATCGGCTCGAAGGACATTTCATGGGCGACGCCGAGGGCTATCGCCCGGCAGGCGAAGTCGATCGCCTGAAAGCGCTCGATCCCATCCCCGCATTCCGCGCTCGGCTCG
>JAYRLF010000380.1:0-4021 GCA_041905385.1 Allosphingosinicella sp. | reverse complement strand
TCCTTTTCGGCGACCGACTCGACGACGGCGCTGCCGACCTTGGTGACGACCTGGCCGGTCAGCTGTTCGACCTTGTCGCGGCCGGCGTCGATGCCCTTCTGTACCGCCTCGCGGCCGGCGTCGACCAGCCGGCGGCCGGTGGTGCCGAACCATTCGCTCTCGCGCCGGCTGCGGGGCAGCAGCACGCCGAGCAGGGCGCCGACGGCGAGGCCGCCGATCACGGCGCCGACCGGATAGACGCTCATCTGGTCGGTGACCTGGCGGGTCACGTCGCTGGTCCGCTCGCGCGCCGCCTCATAAGCGGAAACGGTCCGCTCCCGCGCCGCCTCGATCGCTTCGGCGGCGCGGTTGCGCGTCGAAGTCCGGTCGGTGTCGCGTTCCTTGGTGGCTACCATCAACTCACTCCCTTTTTCACACGTCGGGCCGGTTTCGGCCGCTGTTCGATCAACTCCGACTCGCCGGCTTCGATCCCCTCCTCATCCGGATTTGCGCCCGAAATGAGGCGGACTGCGGCGCGTTTCAGCGGCTCGCGCGCCAGGAACAGGGCGAGCGCGCCCAACGCCGCCGAAACCGCGGCAGGACGCTTCTTCACCGCCTCGAACGCGCCCTCGGCGAGGTCGGCACTCTTGTCCTTGACCCCGTCCCAGGCCTCTCCGGCGAGATTGGCGGGGCGCAGCCGCAGCTGCAGCGCCGCGATGTGCGAATCCAGGCGGACCCGCGCCGCGGCGGCATTGCGCTTCGCCTGCTCGACGTCGGCCAGGCTCATGGCATCGTCTCGCCGCGCTTGAGCGCCGCGCGCTCCTCCTCGTCGCCGGCGAGCGCGCGCAGGCCGGTGAGGCCGGAACGGACCAGCAGATAGCCGCCGCCGGCAAGCAGAGCGGCGATGACCAACCCGCTCGCCAAGGGTCCGATCAGTTCGGCCAGGCCCAGGACCAGGCCAAGCAGGAGGGCGGTCAGCGAGGACAGCAGAAGAACGGCGCCGGCGACGAGCAGGATGAGGCCGGTCTTCGCCTTGCCGGCGCGGTGGCGGGCGATCTGGCGGACGACCTCGACCTCGGCTTTGGCGTAGGCGCGCGCGTCGTCGACCAGGCGATTGACGAGATCGCCGATCGATTCCTCTCGCGGATCCCCCGCCGGCCCCTCCAAAGGATCAGGCCCCGCCGCTAGACGTCGTATCGGTGTCGCTGCGGCTCTTGCGGGTGCGCCCGCTGCTGCCCCTGGTTCCGCCACGCTCGGCCGCGCCGGCATCCTCGAGCCCGGTGCGGACCACCCGCATCAGCGCGAATCCCAGCACGGCCGCGGCGGCGATCGCGACGCCGGGGCTGCGCCGGACGATCGAGCGGGTATCGTCGAGCAATTCGTCGACCGACTTGTCCCGCACCTTGCCGGCGAATGAGGAAACGGCGTCCGCGGCGCGATGGGCATAATCGCCATATTCGGCGCCGAGCCTGGTATCGATCGAGCGGGCGGCATCCTCGATGACGCCGCCGAGATCGTCGAGCAGGCCGCTGGCGCGGCCCTTGCCGTCGTCGGCGAAGCCGCGCAGGCGCGTCCCGGCCTGGTCGCGCAGGCCCGCGACCTGGTCCTTGACCTGGCGGACGAGCCGTTCCGTGCCCTCGCCGGACGAACCGGAATTGCCGCTCTTGGCGACGAAGCCGCGGCTCTTGCCGCCTTCGCTCGCACCGGCGCCGGTGACGATCTGGTCGGTGCCTTCGGGGAGTTCGGGGTCGCGACGGGGCATGATCTGGTCTCCACTCAAAATACAGGGCCTTGATCTCGCCAGAACACCCTTCACGCGGCTTCCGTTCCGGGGCCGGACCGTGAAAGTTGCATGGCCTGCGCCAGCCCGATAATCGGCGCCGACGCCTCACATAGTAACTCAGAACGGGACCGCAACAAATGACCGCGATCATTCATCTCCACGCCCGTCAGATCCTCGACAGCCGCGGCAACCCGACCGTCGAGGTCGAGGCCCTGCTCGAGGATGGCAGCCTCGGCCGCGCGGCCGTTCCCTCCGGCGCGTCGACCGGCGCGCACGAGGCGGTCGAGAAGCGCGACGGCGACAAGAGCCGCTGGCTCGGCAAAGGCGTCGGCGAGGCGGTCGAGGCGGTGACCGGCGAGATCGCCCAGGCGATCATCGGCATGGAGGCCGAGGACCAGGGCGAGATCGACGCCGCCCTGATCGCGCTCGACGGCACCGAAAACAAGTCGCGGCTCGGCGCCAATGCCATTCTCGGCGTCAGCCTCGCCGCGGCCAAGGCGGCGGCCGAGGCGCGCGGCCTGCCGCTCTACCGCTATGTCGGCGGCGTCTCGGCGGCGACGCTGCCGGTGCCGATGATGAACATCCTCAACGGCGGCGCCCATGCCGACAATCCGATCGATTTCCAGGAATTCATGGTGATGCCGGTCGGCGCCGAGACCTTTTCGGAGGCTTTGCGCTGCGGCGCGGAGATCTTCCATACGCTCAAGACGGCGCTGCACGATGCCGGCCTCGCCACCGCGGTCGGCGACGAGGGCGGCTTCGCGCCCAATCTCGCCTCGGCTCGCGACGCGCTCGACTTCATCATGCGCTCGGTCGAAGCGGCCGGCTACCGGCCCGGCGACGACGTCATGCTGGCGCTCGACTGCGCCGGGACCGAATTCTTCAAGGACGGCGCCTATCGGATGGAAGGGGAGGGGCTGACCCTCGCTCCGGCCGAGATGGCCGAGTGGCTCGCCGGCCTCGCCCGCGACTATCCGATCCTGTCGATCGAGGACGGCATGGGCGAGGACGATCTCGAAGGCTGGAAGGCGCTGACCGACGCGGTCGGCGGCAAGATCCAGCTGGTCGGCGACGATCTGTTCGTCACCAATCCGAAGCGGCTGCGGATGGGGATCGAGCAGGGGCTCGCCAATTCGATCCTGATCAAGGTCAACCAGATCGGCACGCTCACCGAGACGCTCGAGGCGGTCGAGACCGCGCATCGCGCCGGCTACACCTCGGTCATGTCGCACCGGTCCGGCGAAACCGAGGACACGACCATCGCCGACCTCGCCGTCGCCACCAATTGCGGGCAGATCAAGACCGGCAGCCTCGCCCGGTCCGACCGGCTCGCCAAGTACAACCAGCTGCTGCGGATCGAGGAGGAGCTGGGCGAGGTGTCGCGCTATGCGGGACGGAGCGCGTTCGGCCGGCGCGGCTGAGACGGCATCCACTCGACTCTCTGTGCGCTCGTCTCAGCGTATTTGTACCAATTAACTGTCAAAATGCTTGATTCCGCGGCGCTTTACTGATTCTGTGACCTTGTCATGACGGTCATCCGCAATCCCTTGTCCCTGATGCGGCGCGTAGCGCTGCCCGCGGTGGGCGTGCTGATCATCGTCAACTTCCTCGGCTATGCCATCATCGGGCAGAACGGATTGCTTTCCTGGGGCGATTATCGGCGCGCCAAGGCGGAGCGTTCGGTGACCCTGGCCCAGCTCGAGGAAGAGAGGGGACGGCTCCAGCATCGCGCCAATCTGCTCGATCCGCGCCGCGCCGACCCCGACCTCGCCGAAGAGCTGGTCCGGCGCGATCTCGGCCTGGTCCGGCCCGACGAAGTGATTATCCCGCTCGACGGTCCGGCGGAGCCGAGCGCCGCCACGACTCGGCGCTAGAGATTCCAGGCCAACGCGTCTAATTTCGGCGGCGAAATGTTCGCCGCTGTCCTCCTTGCCACTCTTCTTGCGGCACAGCCGGCAACTGCGGTCGATCGGCGGCCGCCTGTCCACCAGTGTACGAGCGACCGCAGCTTCGTGACCTTCCGCAATGACCTGCGCAGCGCCATCAGGCGTCGCGACCGCCGCCATATTCTCTCGATCCTGGCGCCCGACGTCGGCGTCAGCCTGGGCGGGGCGCGCGGCGAAGCGGATTTCATCAGCCAGTGGCACCTCGATCGGCCGGACAGCCTGCTTTGGGAGTCGCTCGACGCTGCGCTGGCGCTCGGCTGCGCGCGGCTGGACAATGGCGAGCTGGTCGCGCCGGCTCTGGTCGCGCAGCTCG
>JAYRLF010000008.1:15146-27421 GCA_041905385.1 Allosphingosinicella sp. | reverse complement strand
GCCGCCGTCGTTGAACAGACTCTCGCCGGCGACCGGCGCCTGCAGGGTCGGCGGCACCGCGGCGCGCTTCAGTACGCCCATCACCGCGACCGGATCGGTCGGGCTGATCAGCGCGCCGAACACGAAGCACCAGATCGGCGCCACGCCGACGCCGAGCATCATGGTGAGCGCATAGAAGCCGCTGCCCACGATCGCGGTCGAGACCAGCACGCCGATAGTGCTCAGCACCAGGATCGGCCAGCGTCCGCGCCGCATCTCGGTCCAGTCGACATGGAGGGCGCCGGCGAACAAAAGGAAGGAGAGCATCCCTTCCATCAGCGTCGCGTGGAAATCGATTCCCGCGAGGAAGGCGGTGACTTGCCCGGCGAGGTCGCTGCCCGGCAGCAGTCGGTCGATCGCCACCACGCTCAGCGACCCGACCGCGCCCATGATCGTCAGCCCGACCGAGGTGGCGAGCTTCAGATAGCGATGGTTGAGATAGCCGAGCACCGCCGCGATCACGATCAGAATCGCCGCGGCGTCGAACGGGCTGAGAGCGGCGGCGTGCATTGGACCTCTCCACGGATCGCGACGGCGGCACTCATGGCAAGACGCCGGCCGGGCGGCAACCGCGGGGAGGGCGGGCCCATCGAATCCTCCCCTCGATTTCGAGGGGAGGGGGACCGCGCGAAGCGCCGTGGAGGGGCACTTTCCGCCGCACCCCGCAAGCAGGAGAGGGCATAGGCAGTCCCCCTCCACCAACCCCCAAAAAAATCCCGATTCCCATTGAACCTTACCCGTCCCCCCGCGCACCTTATTCCCGAAGGTCCGTATCGGCGGACGGGGAGGCGCTCATGGCGAGGGAGAAGGAGCGCGCGCTCGACGCCTGGCTCGTCGCTTCGGCGCGGCTCGGCGACCGCGCGGCGCTGGCCCAGCTCACCCGGCGCTGGAACGGCAGGCTGCTTGCCCATGCCTGGCGGCTGCTCCGCGACCCGGAAGGCGCGCGCGACGCCGTGCAGGAGGCCTGGGCCGAGATGCTGCGCGGGCTCGGCCGACTGCGCGACGGCGAGGCGTTCGCGGCCTGGGCCTATCGGATCGTGTCGCGCCGCTGCGCGCGCCGGATCCGCCGCGCCCAGGCCGATCGGCAACTCGCCGAGGCGGTGGCGCTGCAGCCGGCCCAGGCCGATCCGTCCGGGCCGGAGCCGCTCGATCGGCAGGCGATCGACCGGGCAATCGCGGCGCTGCCGCCCGAACAGCAGGCGGCGGTCGCGCTCTTCTACCTGGAGGAGATGAGCGTCGCCGAGGTCGCGGTCGCTCTCGACGTTCCGGCGGGCACGGTGAAGACCCGCCTGATGCATGCGCGGCGCAGGCTGCGCGAGACGTTGCAAGGAGACGAATGATGCGGGATCTGGATCTTGAGATTGCCGAGGCGCTGGCCCGCGACGAGCGCGAGATCCTCGCCAGGATCGGCGAGGAGCCCGGCTTCTTCGGCATGGTCTTCGGCCTGTTCTCGGGCCGGCTCGGCTGGGTCAACCTGCTGCTGATGGTGGTGCAGAGCGTGCTGTTCGTCGCCGGCGCCTATGCGGCCTGGATGTTCTTCGAGGCCGATGACGCCGTGACCCAGCTGCACTGGGGCCTGCCCTCGGCGGTGATGCTGATCCTCGCGGCGATGATCAAGCTGTCGGTCTGGCCGCACGTCCATGCCGATCGCGTGATGCGGGCGCTGGCGCGTCTCGAGCTGCGGCTCGCCGAGGCGCGGCACCCGGGGCGCGCGGGCCCGGCCGACTGAGCCGCGGCGGGTTGGGATCCGTCCGGCGCGATGGCGGCGGCGGGATCATGGCGCGCCGGATGATTTGGCGGCTTGCAAATTCGCCCGCGCCGCCTAGGTCTGTCGCGCGACGGGCGGGTATAGCTCAATGGTAGAGCACTAGCCTTCCAAGCTTGTGATGCGGGTTCGATTCCCGCTACCCGCTCCAGCCCTTCTCAATCCCTCCGTATCGGCGCGCTTGTCGGACATTCCTACCGCTGTGGTTCATGCGCCCTCGACGGCAAGATCGCATCTATCGTCCGCTGCCCCGCTGATCGGAATCGGGCTTGGAGGTGAATGGCGCACTGATCAGGAGCAGCAGGAGAAGGCCGGCCGACAGGATCGCCGCCAACCAGAGAAAGCCGATCCCGCAAAGGATTCCGATCACGCCCGCGGCCCAGACGGATGCGGCCGATGCCGCGCCCTGGACATGGTGCTTCTCCCGGAACATCGCCCCCGCGCCGAGAAAGCCGATGCCGGTGATGACCCCGGCAAAGACGCGGCTTGGTGCGACGTCGATCTGCGGCTCGCTTGCCCGCATCGCCAGCTCGATCACGCCGAGGCAGAGGCAACAGGCGCTCAGCGACACGATCACGAACGGGCGGAAATCGATCGGCTTCTTCCGCAGGAAGCGCTCGATCCCGATCAGGAGTGGAAGCAGGACCGAAGCCGCGATCCGCAGCAGGGCCTCGCTCCAGGCAATATGCAGCGGAGTGAACGAACCCGGTTCCACTCTACTATAACGGGATTGCGAGAGCAGGTTTCCTTCCGGAAGGCGCGGCGCGGCCGATTCTCAAACTAGGCCGCGCTTCGCTTTTCTTCGACATCGACCGCATTCCATTGCAAGGCGCCCCGCCGCCTCACCAGTGCTCCCGGCATTTCGTCTCGGATAAAGGCCATCATCGCTTCGCGGACGTCGCAGCGAAGGTCGAACGCCTTGCCGGCGTCGCTTGCGCTCATCAGCGCGCGCAGCTCGAGGTGATCCGGGGCCGTTTCCGTCACCTGCAGTCCGACCACCCGAGCATCCCAGTTCGGGTTGCCGCCCACCACCTCCTCGAGCTTGCGCCGCAGCCGCGGCACGTCTGCGGTCGGATCGACATGGAGGAAAGCCGTGCCCAATATCTTGCTCGTCTGCCGGGTCCAGTTCTGGAAGCTGCCCTCGAGAAAGCGGCTGACCGGCACGATCAGTCGCCGCTCGTCCCAGATCCTCACGACGACATAGGTGAGCCTGATCTCCTCGATCCGGCCCCACTCGCCGTCGATGATCACGACATCGTCGATCCGGATCGGTTCGGTGAAGGCCATCTGGATTCCGGCGATCAGGTTCTTCAGCGCCGGCTGCGCCGCGGCGCCGAGCGCCAGCCCGGCAAGACCGGCCGATGCGATCAGGGTGACGCCGATGCTGCGCACTGCCGGAATGCTCATCAGCATCAGGCAGAAGGTCGCGAGCAGGACGAGGAAGACCGCGACCCGATAGAGGATGCCGATGCGGGTGCGTCGCCGCCGCGCCGCCAGATTGTCGGCGGCCGAAATATCGCTTCTCGCTTGCAGCACGATATGGCCGACCCCGATCAGGCTGACGAGCAGCCAACCGAGAAGCGCAGGGGTCGCAAGCCCGGCGATCTGCCTGACGGCCGCACTCAGCGGCGGCGCCAGGCCGAGCGTCGGCTGGATCGCGCCAACCGCGATCAGGACGAGAAGCCAGCGGCTCGGCCGGCTGATCCGCGCCGCGACGTTCGTCCCGCTAAATATGTCGACATGCGACGTCACGCGCCGGATCACCGTCATCAGCACCGCATGCAGGGCGAGTGCCGCAAGCAGCGTCACGACTGCGGTCAAAGTCGGCTGGAGCCAAGCCGGCAAATGGTCGAGCATCTCAGCCATGCGTCAGATCACAATGGCTGGTAGCGGGCATTCCGGCTCTGCCGCCACCGTCGGCGTCGGGACCGCGGACTGTCCCTCCGCGGCATCGGCCAGCGCGGCCTCGAACCGCATTCTCCACCAGCCGATATCCTGCGCGCGGAGGACGTCCATCATCGCCGTCCAGCGTTCGATCCGCTCGTCGAGCGGCATTTCGAGCGCGGTCAGGATCGCATCGGACAATTCCTCGGCGCTGTGCGGGTTCACGAGCAGCGCCGATTCCAGCTGCTCCGCAGCGCCGGCGAATCGCGACAGAATCAGCACGCCGGGATCGGCCGGGTCTTGCGCGGCGACATATTCCTTCGCGACCAGGTTCATTCCATCCCGCAGCGGCGTCACCAGGCCGATCCGTGCCGCCCGATAGACGCCTGCAAGCACCCCTCGCGCATAGCCTTGGTTCACGTAACGGATCGGCACCCAGTCGAGATCGGCATGCTCGCCGTTGATCCGGCCGGCATGACCTTCGAGGCTCGTCCGAATGCGCTGGTAGCTTTCCACGGAAACGCGAGAGGGCGGCGCGATCTGGAGCAGGAAGACGCGCTTGCGGATCGCCGGATGCTCCATGAGGAAGCGCTCGTAGCCGAGGAATCTCTCCTCGAGGCCCTTGGAATAATCGAGCCGGTCGACGCCCAGGATCATGGCGCGGTCCGCGGCGCTGTCGAGCATCTGGCGCTGGGCGGCGTGCGCTTCGGGAAGCGTCGCCATCGCCGCGAATTCGTCGACGTCGATCCCGATAGGACAGTTCAGCAGGCGCACGCAGCGTCCGTCGAGCGAGAGCCGGCCGTCCTCGCCCAGCTCGGCGCCCAGTTCCTGCGTCGCGAAGTCGCAGAAGGATTGCAGCCACTCATTGGCCTGGAAGCCGATCACGTCATAGGCCAGCAGCGATTGGACCAGTTCCACCGCTTCGGGCAGCGTCGTCAGCAGGCGGCGCGGGGGCCACGGGATATGGAGGAAGAAGCCGATCCGGTTGCGGCAGCCCTGCCGGCGGAGCTCCGCCGCAAAGGGGATCAGATGATAGTCCTGCACCCAGATCGCATCGTCCTGGTCGATCAGCGGGAGCACGGTCCGGGCGAGGCGGCTGTTGGTGCGCAGATACCCCTCGGCGAATCCGCGGCGGAATTCCGCGAGGTCGACCCGGTAGTGAAACAGCGGCCAGAGCGTCCGGTTGGCATAGCCGTCATAATATTCGTCGATATCCTGGGCTTCGAGATCGACGGTCGCGCTCGTGAAGCCATCGCATCGTGAGAAGGTGATCTGGCCGCTATATTCCGGCGTCTCCTCGCCGGACCAGCCGAACCAGATTCCGCCGCGCTTGCGTAGCGCTGCGGCGAGGGCAACCGCGAGACCGCCCTGGGCGCCCTGGGGAGCCTTGGCGATCGAGCTCACACGATTGGAGATCACGATCAGGCGCGTCATCACTTTTCTCCGATCAGGCGCAGGATCCGGCGCACGCCCGCCAAATGCCCTCGTGCCGCCGCGCCGCTGGAATCTTGAGAGGTGGCGTTCAGGCCGTGCCGCTCGTCACGTTGATCGGGTGGCAATCGCTGGCATCGAACCGGTCCGTGCCGACCGTGATGCGGCCACGCGCCTGTGGCGCCGGGATGTACCCTCGTTCCTTCAGACAGCGGTCGAGCTCCTCCTCGAGCGCGGCTCGGGCCAGGAGCCTGAGCTCCTCCTGGTCGGAAGCCAATGCGGACGCGCTCGGCACGTCTGGGAAATAACCTGAGACAAGCCCTGAATAATGGGATGAGATCTTTAAACAGTAACGGATCACAAACCTTAGCTCTCTTCTCTCTTTATCTCGTTCTTGTAGATGCGTTCCAAATAAGCTTCGGCGAGGCGATAATGGGCTTGAACAGCGGCTTCCGCAGTTGATTCCTGCGCCATGGCGATTTCGGCCTCGGCGCGGTGCAGCAAATATTGGCGTTCTTTTTGCGTCATCGTGCGACGTGGCTGCAGGCTCGGGGTGACCCCGACAATTACAAATGTTAAGGCGCGCGCCGAAGCATTACGGTTAGCCAGCCCGCATCGGCGACAAAGGAAGATTTGTTCGGTTTTCCGGTCGGCCGCCGGCTGCGCAGGGCAGCCGGAAGGGAGGCGATGAACCCGCTCGTTCGAAGATTGCGGCAATATACCGAGCTGAGCGCTGCCGGTGAGATGTCGATCGTCCGTCTGGCCCGTACCAGCAGTCGCTCGGTCGAGCGAAACGCCGACCTCGTCGTCGAGGGTGAGCATGCACGCCACGCTCACATCATCCTCGAGGGATGGGCGGCCCGCTACAAGACCCTTCGCGACGGACGCCAGCAGATCTCCGCCTTATTCATCTCCGGAGACCTGTTCGGTCTTCATACCGGCCTGATCCGCGAGCTCGATCATTCGGTCCGGGCGATCACCCCGGTTCTGGTCGCACGGATCAGCCAGGATGACGTGAACAGGCTGATGGATCGTCATCCCCGGATGGCCAAGGGGCTTCTCTGGCAGCAGCTCGTGCTCAACGCGGTCGAACGGACGTGGCTGGTCAATCTCGGGCAGCGCACGGCTTATGAGCGTGTCGCCCATCTCTTCTGCGAGATGCAGCTCAGGTTGAGCCTGGCCGGGCTCGCGGCCGAGCAATGCTGCGAATTCCCGCTCACCCAGATCGAGCTGGCCCAGGCGACGGGGATCAGCGCGGTCCACGTCAATCGCGTCCTGCAGCGGCTCCGCGCCGGCGGGCTGATCGAGCTGGACGCGAACCGATTGAAGATCCGCGACCTCGACAAACTGCGCAAGGCGGCGCTGTTCGATCCGAGCTATCTTCATCTGGGCGCCGCGCCTCGACATTGAGCGAGGCCTATTCGGTTAAAATGCATATTGCATTGTAGGAAATCCGTTGCTAGCGAATAGGAGAACATAAAGTGAATATACAAGGCGACCCGGCATGCCCGACAATAGATCCGCCAACGAGCGCGCGAACAAGCGCATCCCTCCAGTTCTTCTGACGCGCTCTCTTGAGGCCGGGCGGGACAGGCGCCCCGACCAGGCCACCCGAGAAGACGGCTGGACCCCCGACCGCATCCGCATCTTCCTTGAGACTCTCGCCGAATGCGGCTGCGTCGCCGATGCCGCCCGCGCCGCCGACATGAGCGTGCGCAGCGCCTATTATCTCCGCAACCGCGCCGAGAACGGCGCCTTTCGCTATGCCTGGGACGCGGCCCGCTTGCTCGCGCGTGATGCGATGGCCGAGACGCTGACCTCGCGCGCGCTCAACGGCTATGTCGAGGTCGTCACCCGCGGCGGCCAGCCGTGGATGGAGCGCCGCCGCTTCGACAATCGCCTGTCGCTGTCGATGCTCCGCCGCCTGGACCAGATGGCCGAGGCCGAGGGCGAGGAGGCGGATATCGCTCGAATGGTCGCGGGCGAGTTCGATGAGTTTGCCGGCATCGTCGCGGCCGGCGGCGCGGACGCATCCGCGTTCATCGCGCAGCGCCGCAAGCTTGCCGGCGAGCGCGGCTCGGGCCGGGTCGCCGGCCTGCTCGGCCGGCTGTTTCGCTTCGTCCGGGAAGGCGCCGGTCTCGAGCCGCCGGTCGATACCTCCGATCTCGATCCCCAATATAGCGCGAGCTGGACCGAAGAGCAGTGCGATCGCGCCCGCAAGGTCGGCATGCTCAAGAAACGCGGGACCAAGGATCCGACCCAGGATCCGAACCAGGAGGTTGTGTTGCGTGATGGTTGGTGGCGTCCGAAAGACAGCCCGCCCGACAATGAAAAAAACTGACGTGACCGTGCAAGTCGTGAACTTAGCCCCGCCATTCAGAGGCGGAGCGGCCCGCTCACTTCTTCGCCTTGATCCAGTCGATCAGCTCGCGCAGCGGGATCAGGCCGTTGAAGCTGACGCCGCAGGTCCCTCCATTCTGCCAGCGCACGACTCCGGCCAGCGGCCGCAGATTCTCCGGCGTGATGACGATGTCGGAATTGAGCTCCAGCTCCTCGTCGCACTCCAGCTTGGCGCCGCTCTGCGAAATGTCGCGGATCGTGACCGGCAGGGTGAGCGCACCGCTGCGCAGCGTGCCGAGCCGGTCGACCTCGACCCGCGGGCTCCGCGCGCGCCAGCCATTGTCGAGCACCGGCGGATTGGCGAGCAGCTCGCCGATGTCGACCGGCGAATCGAAGGCGACGCCGGCATTGGCCTCGCGCACCCAGACCACGCGGCCGGCGATCTTCTCGTTGGTCTTGAGCTCGACGACGACCTGTTGGCCGGGCTGCACGGTCGAATAGACATGGGCCATCAGGCCGCCGGCGGAAATGTTGCGGATCAGGCAGAGCTCGCGGCGCCCGTCGATGACGAGCACGCCCACCCTCAGGATCTTGAGATGCCGCTCTCCGTGCCGCCGCTCGGGCGGGCTCGGGACTTCGCTGGAAAAGGAGAAGCTTGTCTCCACGACTCCGTCCTGCGCGAACATTCTTTCCCCACTCAACGCAACACCGTTCCCCGCCCATCCTTTTGCCGAACAAGGGGTTTAAGAAGTGCTTACCAACGCCACCGGTTTTTCCCCACGGCGGCGGAAGGAATTCGGTGCGAATTCAGGCGCGCCGAGCAGGGGCTGTTCGCAGGCTCTTCTTCCTGCTGCCCTTTATCCGTCATTCCAGCGGAAGCTGGAATCTCGTTTCTCTTTTGGTCCGTAGTTGAAGGCAAAGGAGAATTCAGCTCTCGCTGGCATGCCGACGGGTGCCGCACCGTCTGCATCAGCAAGGGCGCCTCCTTTCGGCCTGGTCGCTACTTTGCTAGGGTCCGTTTGGCGTCATGATCGCAATCAGCTTCTTTGTCGGCCTTGCCACCGTGTCAGCCCCTGCTGCGCTGTCAGGCACAAGTCCGGCTGCCGAGCCAGCTCGGGCGCACGCCAATCTAGGGTCGTTGGTTTCCCACCTCGATTATCCGCCAAATGCGCTGGACGCTCTGCGGCAGTGGCGAGTCGGTTTCACTCTGACAGTTGGACCTGATGGTCGCGTCACGAACTGCGTTGTTACGACTTCAAGCGGCATTGCAGCGATCGACCGAACGACCTGTCGACTCATGCGTGCACGCGCCCGCTTTACGCCGGCGCGCGATGCAAACGGCGCGCCCACTACCGATGTGGTCGATTCCTTCATTGGCTATCGTCGGTGATACCTGCCGTTGGCCAAGCCGACTCACCCCCCAACTCCGCCTTCCCCCTCCGCCGTCACCTTGCTAGAGCGGCGGCCATGCAAACATGGCGAGCAAATGGGGGCGACAGATGACGGCGGTCGGACAGGATAAGCTGGGCACGCGCGATAGTTTCACGGTCGGCGGCAAGAGCTACGCTTATTATTCGCTGGCAAAGGCCGGCGCGAAGCTCGGCGACGTCTCGCGCCTGCCCTTCTCGATGAAGGTGCTGCTCGAGAATCTGCTCCGCTTCGAGGACGGCGACACCGTCACCGTCGAGGACATCCAGGCGCTGGTCGATTGGCAGCAGGAGCGCCGGTCGGACCGCGAGATCCAGTATCGCCCGGCCCGGGTGCTGATGCAGGACTTCACCGGCGTTCCCGCCGTGGTCGATCTCGCCGCGATGCGCGACGCCATGGCCAAGCTCGGCGGCGATCCGCAGAAGATCAATCCGCTCGTCCCGGTCCATCTCGTCATCGATCACAGCGTCATGGTCGACGCCTTCGGCTCGCCCCAGGCGTTCGAGGAGAATGTCGCGCTCGAATATCAGCGCAACATGGAGCGCTACGAATTCCTGAAATGGGGCCAGAGCGCGTTCCGCAATTTCGAGGTCGTGCCGCCCGGCACCGGCATCTGCCACCAGGTCAATCTCGAATATATCGCGCGCGGCGTCTGGTCTTCGGCTGAGGTCGGCGGCAGCGACGAGGTCGCTTATCCGGACACACTGGTCGGCACCGACAGCCACACCACCATGGTCAACGGCCTCGGCGTGCTCGGCTGGGGGGTCGGCGGCATCGAGGCCGAGGCGGCGATGCTCGGCCAGCCGGTGTCGATGCTGATCCCCGAAGTGGTCGGCTTCCGCCTCACCGGCGAGCTCAAGGAAGGCATCACCGCCACCGATCTGGTGCTGACCGTCACCCAGATGCTGCGCGCCAAGGGCGTGGTCGGCCGCTTCGTCGAATTCTATGGCCCCGGCGTTTCGGCGCTGAGCCTCGCCGACCGCGCCACCATCGCCAACATGGCGCCGGAATATGGCGCCACCTGCGGCTTCTTCCCGATCGACGGCAAGACGCTCGATTACATGCGCCTGACCGGCCGGCCGGAACAGGACATCGCCCTCACCGAGGCCTATTGCAAGGCGCAGGGCATGTGGCTCGAGGCGGACGCCGAGGAGCCCGTCTTCACGGAGATGCTGGCGCTCGACATGTCGACGGTCGAGCCGAGCCTGGCCGGCCCGAAGCGGCCTCAGGACAAGGTTACCCTGACCGCGGTCGATGAGGCCTTCATCGACAATTTCACAAAGGAATATGGCCAGGACATCGGCAAGCTGAAGACCCGCTGCGCGGTCGACGTCGACAATGACGGCACTGTCGAGGCGGCCGAGACCCTGGGCCATGGCGACGTCGTCATCGCCGCCATCACCAGCTGCACCAACACCTCCAACCCGGCCGTTTTGATCGCGGCCGGCCTCGTCGCCAAGAAGGCGAACGAGCGCGGCATGAAGCGCAAGCCCTGGGTCAAGTCGAGCCTCGCACCCGGCAGCCAGGTCGTCACCGACTATCTTGAGAAGGCCGGCCTCCAGGAGCATCTCGACGCATTGGGCTTCAACCTGACCGGCTATGGCTGCACCACCTGCATCGGCAATTCGGGCCCGCTGCCCGAGCCGATCTCGCAGGCGATCCACAAGAACGATCTGGTCGCGGTCTCGGTGCTCTCCGGCAACCGCAATTTCGAGGGCCGGGTCAGCCCGGACGTGCGCGCCAATTATCTCGCCTCGCCGCCGCTCGTCGTCGCCTACGCCCTCAAGGGCTCGGTGATCGAGGACATGGTCGATTGCCCGGTCGGCCAGGACCGCGACGGCACCGACGTCTATCTGAAGGATATCTGGCCCTCGAACGAGGAGGTCCGGACCTATATCGATTCCTACGTCAACGGCGACATGTTCCGCAGCCGCTATGCCGACGTCTACAAGGGCGACGATCGCTGGCGGAAGATCCCGGTCTCGGGCGGCGACACCTATGGCTGGCCGGCCGGCTCCACCTACATCCAGAACCCGCCTTATTTCGAGGGCATGTCGATGACGCCGAAGCCGGTGTCGGACATCCTCTCGGCGCGGCCGCTCGCCATCCTCGGCGATTCGATCACCACCGACCACATCAGCCCGGCCGGCTCGATCAAGCTCGACAGCCCCGCCGGCAAATATCTGAGCGAGCATCAGGTCGCCCGCCCGGACTTCAACTCCTACGGCGCCCGCCGCGGCAATCACGAGGTGATGATGCGCGGCACCTTCGCCAACATCCGCATCCGCAACAAGATGGTGCCGGGGATCGAGGGCGGCATCACGAAGCACATGCCGTCGGGCGAGGTCATGCCGATCTACGACGCGGCGATGCGCTACAAGGAAGAGGGCGTGCCGCTCGTCGTCATCGCCGGCAAGGAATATGGCACCGGCTCGTCGCGCGACTGGGCGGCCAAGGGCACCAACCTGCTCGGGGCGCGCGCGGTCATCGCCGAAAGCTACGAGCGCATCCACCGCTCCAACCTGGTCGGCATGGGCGTGATCCCGCTCCAGTTCCTCGGCGAGGTGCCCGAGCTCGACGGCAGCGAGCGCTTCACCATCACCGGCGTCGCCGACCTCAGCCCGCGCAAGGAGATCGAGGTCAAGGTCGACCGCGCCGACGGCTCCACCTTCTCCATCCCGGTCCGCGTCCGCATCGATACCGCCAACGAGCTCGAATATTACCGCCAGGGCGGCATCCTCCACTACGTGCTGCGCAACCTTGCGCGCGGTGGCGCCCACTGACGGCGACCGAACTCGCCGTCGAAATCGCCGGCTGGACCGGGGCGGGGCTGATCCTGCTCGCCTATCTGCTGCTGTCGATGGGCCGCCTCACCGGCCAGTCGGCCGCCTATCAGGCGATGAACGTGGTCGGCGCCGCGGGCTTCACCTTGAACGGCTGGTGGCACGGCGCCTTGCCGTCCGCGTCGCTCAACGTAATCTGACTGCTGATCGCGGCGGTCGCCTTGTGGCGGATCCGGGCGCGGCGAGTCGAGGGGAGGCAGGCATGAGCGACGTGAACGGGTCCGATGTGCGGGATTTCGTCCAGGCGCTGCCCAAGGCCGAGCTCCACCTCCATATCGAAGGCACGCTCGAGCCGGAGCACATGCTCGCGCTCGCCGAGCGCAACGGCATCGCCCTGCGCTACGCCGATGCCGACGCCGCCCGCGCCGCCTATCAGTTCGCCGACCTGCAGTCCTTTCTCGACCTCTATTATGAGGGCATGCAGGTGCTGCGGACCGAGCTGGACTTCCGCGACCTCACCTTCGCCTATCTCGAGCGCGCGCATGCCGACAACGTCGTCCACACCGAGATCTTCTTCGATCCCCAGGCTCATGTCTCGCGCGGCG
>JAYRLF010000008.1:0-15126 GCA_041905385.1 Allosphingosinicella sp. | reverse complement strand
TCAGCAGCGCCCTGATCCTCTGCTTCCTGCGCGACATGCCGGCCTCGTCCGCCGCCGAGACGCTCGCCGCCGCCCATCCCTGGCTCGACCGGATCACCGGCGTCGGCCTCGACTCCGCCGAGGTCGGCTATCCGCCCTCGTTGTTCACCGAGGTGTTCGCCGAAGCGCACCGGCTCGGCCTGCGCCGCGTCGCCCACGCCGGCGAGGAGGGGCCGCCGGCCTATATCACCGAGGCGCTCGACCTGCTCGGCGCCGAGCGGATCGACCATGGCATCAAGACGGTCGAGGATCCGGCTTTGGTTGCGCGGCTGGTGGAATCACGGGTGCCGCTCACGGTCTGCCCCCTGTCCAATCAGCGCCTCTGCGTGACGCCCGACCTGTCGAGGCATCCGCTCAAGGAAATGCTCGAGGCCGGCCTCAACGCGACGATCAACTCGGACGACCCGGCCTATTTCGGCGGCTACGTCAACGCCAACTTCATCGCCGCCGCCGAGCAGATGCGGCTGACCCGCGCCGACCTGGTCCAGGCCGCGCGCAACAGCCTCGAGGCCGCCTTCATCCCGACCGACGCCGTCCGCCGCGGCCTTCAGACCCTGGACGCCCTGTGACTTTGATCGACCTCAGCCATGCGATCGAGCATGGCATGACCACTTATAAGGGCCTGCCGGGCCCGCAGATCTGCGACTATTGGACGCGCGCGGATTCGGCCGGGCTCTATGACGACGGCGCGACCTTCCAGATCGGCAGGATCGACATGGTCGCCAATACCGGCACCTATCTCGACGCGCCCTTCCACCGCTACGAAGACGGCCCGGACCTCGCCGGTCTGGCGCTCGACCAGCTGGCCGCGCTCCCCGGCCTCGTCCTCCGCAGCGCCGAGAGCGCGATCGACGCGCCCGCCTTCGAAGCGCTCGACGTCGCCGGCAAGGCGGTGCTGGTCCACACCGGCTGGGACCGCCACTGGCGCACCGACGCCTATCAGTCCGGCCACCCCTATCTCACCGAAGAAGCCGCCCGCCTGCTCGCCGGCCGCGGCGCCCGCCTGGTCGGCATCGACAGCCACAATATCGACGACACGGCCCGCCGCGCCCGCCCGGTCCACACCGTCCTGCTCGGCGCCGGCGTGCTGATCTGCGAGCACATGACCAATCTCGGCGCGTTGCCGGACAGCGGCTTCACCTTCACCGCGGCCCCGCCGAAGGTCGCCGGCATGGGGACGTTCCCCGTACGGGCTTTTGCCGCGATCGGATGAATCAATCGTCGGACCGCCCTGACGCTGGCGGCGCGAAATTGACCCGGCGTCGCTCGCTGATCCGCCCGCCCTCGCGTCTCCCCTCGACCAGCTCATAGCCGAGCAAGGCGAAGGTCCGCGGACCGAGGAAGATCGGCCGAGCATTGCCGTACCAGTCGACACAGGAGGCCTGGCAGCCATCGTCGCGCGTGCCGCGGACCTGGGCGGCAAGCTCGCCGGCGTTGGAGAAGCGCCGGTCGTCGCGCCGCAGGAACAGCATCGAGGCCGCGCTGCCGAAGAAGCGCCGGTAGGCCGGCTCAACCGGTTTCGCGATCGGCAGTCCGAGCATGCCGGTCGCGCCGTCCGGGGTCTCCGGGCTGAAGAAGAAGGCGTGGCTGCGCGTTTCGCCTTCCTCCGCCTGTGGCAGACGGAACAGGTCACCGACCCGCGGTGCGCGGCCGTCCAGCTCGATCGCGGTGAAGCCGAGCGCATTGGCGCCGCTGCCGACGACAAGGCCATCGCGACCGAGCACCTCGATCCGGCCGACAGCATGACCGAGCTCGAGTTGGGCCACGGGTCGGCCGTCGAGCGGGACGGCCATCAGGGTTCCGCCATTCGTCTCCTCGCCGAACGCGCCGGTGCCGTAGAGGAGATGATCGCCGACGAAGCGGTTGTGAAAGTTCCAGTCATTGCCCTCGATCTTCGGCAGCGGCCGATAGCGCGACAGTCGTGCGTCGCGCGATCCGTCGCCGAACTCCCGCATCGGCAGGCGCAGCAGCGCAATGTCGCCGTCGGAGACTTCCGGCCGCCACATCGCATCGCCATCGCCCTCCGATCGGACGAGCACGTTGATCAGGCCGTCGCCATAATCTTCTCGAAACGAGAATTGGTCGACCGGCGCGCCGCGAACCGCCACCGCCGCCGGTCGGCCGCCATTGAGCGGCAGTCGGTACAAATGATTTGCCAACCCTTCGCGATTGCCGCGATGCCAATCGTACGTCATCCACAGATAATCGGCATTGCCGGAGACGTAGAAGGTTCGCGATTCCGGACCGAGCACTCCGGTGGCCCGGCAATCGAGCGTCGGCGCGGCGACGTTGCAGTCCATCACGGTATGCAGCGTGTCGATCTCGATGCCCCGACCAGTCATCCGGGTCGGCGGTTTGTATATCTGGCGAGCGCCGGCGATTCGTTGGAACGCCTCCTCCTCGCCGCCGCGACGCCAGCGCCGTACGCCCGGCAGGGCCTCGAGCGGGTTGTCGTCCCATTCGAGATAGAGCGGCGTGTAGATGATCAGGCGGCTGCCGATCAGCCGCGATGCATAGTTGCGCGACGAATAGTAATCGTTCGAGCGCAGATGATAGCTGTCCTGCCAGGCGAGCCGGCCTTCCCGGCTCAGCCTGAAGCGATTGATCTCGGTGCCGCCGCGCGCATAGGAATAGCCGATAACGATCACCAGATCGCCCGAGATCAGCATCTCATCATACCAGTCGCCCAAGCCGCTGACGCCCGGCGGGAAGGCATTGATATGGTCGACCGGCCGGAGCCCGCCGCCTGCGAGCGAGACGGTGAAAAGGCGGCCGCGGCGGAGGATGACGAGGATGTCGCCCCTGACCTTTACGATCCCGCCTTCGTCGACGCCGACCTCCTGATTGTTGGTGATGCCGGGCGATGCGACGCGAGTGCCCGTCGTGACGATCTGTTGATCACTCTCCTCAGCCGCAGCGGCGGGCGCTGACTGTGCGGCTCCAGGTGGTGGGGGCGGTGGTGGCGGTGGTGGCGGCGGAGGAGGAGGGGGAGGTTCGGGTTCGTCTCGTAGTCGATTGAGATAGGCTCGCAGCTCGTTGTCGGACCGGAACGCCGTCAGACCGCCGCTCGGAGCGTTGCGTGTGGTGGTCGCGCCCGACTGGGCGTAAGCGGGCGTGGCGGTGGCACAGATGAGCAGGGCTGCAAGGGGCGCGGCCCTCGCCACATGCGACTTTTCCGTCAGCCAGGCCATCAGTCACCCCCCTATTCAATTCCGACCTGAAGGGAGCCACGACCGCGCGGGCGCTGTCAAATAAGTTCGTGGTTTACGTCACTTAACGACCAGGGCGGTGGAGCTCCGCGCCTTCACCCGCCGCGCCGATCCGCCAGCCGTGCCGTCGGCGCATAGTTCAATCGCCGCACCTCGCGGATCGAGCGTCCATCGAACATCCCCTCCACCAGCTCGTAGCCGAGCAGGGCGAAGATCCGGTTGCGCATGAAGATCGGCCGGGCATTGCCGTACCAGTCGACGCAGGAGGCGACGCAGCGGTCGTCGGCGACGCCGCGCACCTGCGAATCGAGCTCGCCAGCCGGCGCGAACTGTCGGTTCTCGCGGCGCAGGAACAGCATCGACGCGGCGCTGCCGAAGAAGCGGCGATAAGCGGGCTCGACCGGCTTGGCGATCGGCAGGCCGAGCAGGCCGGAGGCGCCGTCGCGTGCGCCCGGATCGGGCCGGTAGAAATAAGCGTGGCTGCGGCTCTCGCCCTCCGACGCCGCCGGATGGACATAGAGATTGCCGATCCGCGGCTGCCCCGCCAGGTCGATCGCGCTGAAGCCGAGCGCGCCGGTGCCGTCGCCGCCGATCACGACCGCGTCGCTGCCCAGCACCTCGATCCGCTCGACGCCATGGGCGAGGCCGAGATCGGTGACCGCGCCGCCGCGGACCGGGGCGATGAAGACGCGGGCCCCCTCCTTGCTGGTCCGGCCGAAGGCGCCGCCGCCATAGAGCAGATGGTCGCCGACGAAGCGGTTGCGGAAGTTCCAGGCGTCGCCCCCGGGCCGCGGCAGCGACCGGTAGAAGCTGTCGGGCGCCTCGCGCGATCCGTCGCCGAAGGCGGCGATCGGCACGCGCAGCAGGGCGACGTCGCCCTGGCTGACCTCCGGTCCCCACATGCCGTCGCCGCCGCCATCGGCCCGCACCAGCACGTTGAGCATGCGGTCGCCGCCATCCTCGCGGAACGAGAATTGGTCGACCGGGGCGCCGCTCGCCGCGATCGCCGACGGCCGTTCCCGGCCGAAGGGCAGGCGGTAGATGAAGGCGTTGCCGCCGCCGCTGCCGCGGCCCGAGCTCCATTCGTTGACCCACAGATAGACGCCGCTCTGGGCGACGTAAAAGGTGCGCGAGGCCGGGCCGAGCACGCCGACCGCGGAGCAGTCGAGCTGGGGCGCGGTCAGGTCGCAATTGACGACGCTGTGCAGTGCCGAGATCTTCTCGATGTCGTCGCGCAGCCGCGGCGCGACGAAGATCTGCTGCGGCGCGGCGATCCGGCGGAAGGCGCCGTCGGCCTTGCCGTCCCAGCGCCGCATTGCCGGCAGCGAATCGAGCGGATCCGCCGCCGCGCCGAGATAGAGCGGCGTATAATAAACCAGCCGGTTGCCGATCAGCCGCGAGGCATAGTTGCGCGACGAATAATAATCGTTCGAGCGGAGATGATAGGCGTCCTCGAAGCTCAGCCGTCCGTCCGGGCTGAGCCGGAAGCGGTTCACCTCGGTGCCGCCGCGGCGATAGGAATAACCGATCACGATCACCCGGTCGCCGGCGATCAGCATCTCGTCATACCAGTCCCCGCCGGCGTCGACGCCGGGCGGATAGGCGTTGATCGAATCGATCGCGCGCAGGCCGCCGCCCGCGGTCGAGACGGTGAACAGCCGGCCGCGCCGGAGCATGACCAGGAGGTCGCCGCGCGACTTGACGATGCCGCCCTCGTCGACGCCCGCTTCCTGGTTGTTGGTGATGCTCGGCTCGGCGCGCGACTCGCTCTCGGCGCCGGCCTGGGCCTGCTGCATCGGCGCTGGTGCGGCGACCGAGTCGGCCATGGTGGCGCCGACCGCGGCGCGGCGCCTGGCGCGCTGGATCGGCCGCAGGAAATCGCGCAGCTCGGCCTCGCTGCGGAAGGCGGTCAGACCGGGCCCGCTCAGCGCGACCTGCGGCCCCGGCTCCTCGCGATTGATGTCGCGCTGGGCCAGCGCGATCGCGCCGCCCGCTCCGATGATGGCAGTGAGTCCGGCGCCGAAGGCGAATATGCGTCGAGAGCCCAGCATCCCACGTCTCCTTCGCCCCCGCGATGGATCGGATGTTACATTGTTACACGAGACAGCTCAATCCCGTTCAGAAGGCCGTCATTTTCACAGCCGTAATGAACTGCGGCTGACTCCGAGGGAGGTGCACATGATCGATCTGATGTTCGCGCTCGCGATCGCCGCCGCGCCGGCCCCGGCCAATCCCCAGATAGACTTTGCCGGCTTCCAGCAGCTCTCCGCCGAGGTCGCGCCCTATCGCCAGCGTCGGCTGGTCAGCTGGGATCAGTTCGAGCGGCTGGCGCGCGATCCGGACGTGCTGATCCTCGATGCGCGATCGGAAGATGCCTTCGCCCAGGGCCATATCGCCGGCGCGGTCAACCTGCCGCTGCCCGATTTCACCGCCGATCGGCTCGCCCAGGTGATCGGCCGCAGCGACCGGCCGATCCTGATCTACTGCAACAACAATTTCCGCAACGACCGGGCGCCGGTGCGGATGAAGCTGATCCAGCTCGCGCTCAACATCCAGACCTTCATCAACCTCTACGGCTACGGCTATCGCAACGTCCGCGAGCTCAACGAGGTGATCGACTTCAACGATCCGCAGGTTCGCTGGGTGCGCTCGGCTTCCTGACGAAGGGGTACAGGAACTGGCGAAAATAGCCGGGCGGCACCGTCTCCGGCACGCCGTAATTCTCGGGCCAGCGACCGGGGGGCATATGATAGGTGCCGAACATCCGGTCGAGCAGGGGAAAGTGGATCGCGAAATTCTTGTCGACCGCTTCCGGCTCGAGGCCATGGTGCCAATGGTGGAAGCGCGGCGTCGCGAGCACGGCTCCGAAGCGGTCGAAATCGCCCTTCAGATTGGCGTGGAGCAGCGACGAATAGACGTAGACGATGCCGACATAGATTTGCAGCGCGACCGGCGAGAAGCCCAGGGTCATCATCGGCACCGCGGTGAAGCCACGCAGCAGGGCGATCTCGATGAGATGCATGCGCGAGCCCGCCAGCCAGTCCATCGCCTTGGTGCTGTGATGGACCGCGTGGAAGCCCCACAGAAAGGGGATTCGGTGGAAGGCGCGGTGAAACCAATATTGGGCGAAGTCGCTGACGATCATCACCTCGATCACCTGCAGCGCGAGCGGCTGGCTGGCGACCGCGGCACGGGCGCGGGCGAAATTGCTGGTCTGGTCGAGGATGAAGGTCGACGGCGCAAAGGTGACGAAGGTGATCGCCTGGACCAGCATCGAGCTGACCAGGAAATAGAACAGGTCCTCCCGCCACTCGATCCGGAACAGCCTTTGGTCGGCGCGGTGCGGCAGCAGCCGTTCGAGCGGCGCGAACATCAGCCCGACCAGCACCATGTTGAGGACGAAGAAGTCGAGGCCGAAGAAGATGCCCCAATTCTCGACGTCGCGCTCGACCGCGTTCGATCCGCCGAGCAAGGCGGCGGCCAGCGCGATCGCTAGCGCGGTGAAGCCGAGCGTCTTCTTGCGGCGCAAGAGCAGGCTGATGATCGCCAGCGCATAGGCGCCGAGAATGGTGATGTGGACGATCGGCCGGAACGCCGACCAGTCCCGGACCCGGGCGAGCTCGGGACTGCCCAGCCAGTCGGGATAGCGCAGCACCAGCACCAGGCCGAAGCCGACCACCGCGAGCAATATCCCGAAAAAGCCCGAATACCAGCCGCTGCCGAACTTGCGCAGCGCGACCGGCGCCTCAAGCTCGTCGAACAAGGCGTTACCGCTCGTCGCCATGACTCTCCCCTCCGAAGGCGCAGGCTATGGCCGGCAGGACTTGAGCGCAATCATCGTATTTCCTCCCCATCGCCTGCGGCGACAGGGAGGATAGTTAGGCAAGCGCCTCGACCAGCCAATCCGGCCGCAGCGCGTCACCCAGATCCGCGACCCGCCGATGCTCCACCGCGAGCCCTAGCTCCGGATAATGAACCCGCGCCCGCTCGCCGGGGCTGCCGGTCGGCACCACGACCAGCCGCCGGTTCACATTGTTGCGCCAGTTCATCCGCGCGGTGTTCTCCTGGCCGACATAGCAGCCCTTGGTGAAGCTCACCCCATTGAGCTCGGCCGCATTGCATTCGAGCCAGAGTGTCTTGTCCTGGCCGAGCTCGGCGACGCCTTCGGTGACACCGAGCGACAGGCGGTGGGCGAGCCAGCCCTCGGCGGGGTCGTCGGCCGGCGCAAACCAGCGTTCTCCGAGTTCCGGTAGGCGCGGATCCAGGGTGTTCCCCGGCGCAGGCCGGGGTCCAGACTCGGAGTCGGACTGGGTCCCGGCCTTCGCCGGGACGCACGCACGCCAATGCACCGCCAGCCGTTCCTCCCGCCCGATCACGATCGCCCGCCGCAGGCGGTACAGCGTCAGCCGCCGCGCCAGCGCCTCGGCCTGCGCCGCCTCACAGTCGACCAGCACGTCGGCGCCGTCGTCCCAGAGGATGAAGTCGAACAAGGCCTTGCCCTGTGCGCTCAGCAGCCCGGCCCAGAGCGGCCTGTCCGGCGCGAGCAAGGCGATGTCGTTGGTCACCAGCCCCTGCAGGAAGCCGCGGACGTCCTCGCCCGACAGGCGGATCAGCGCGCGATCGATCAGGGTGGTCCCGGCCATGCAGAGCAGTTAGGGGTTCCCGCGCCTGAATTGAAGCGAGTGTCCATGACTTCCGCAAACCGCCTCGTCATCCGACGCCCTGACGATTGGCATCTGCACCTGCGCGACGGCGCGATGCTGGAGGCGGTGCTGCCCTACACCGCGCGCCAGTTCGCGCGGGCGATCGTAATGCCGAACCTGGTGCCGCCGGTCACCGACATGGCTGCCGCCGCCGCCTATCGGGATCGCATCCTCGCGGCGCTTCCCGCGGGCAGCGACTTCACGCCGCTGATGACCTGCTATCTCACCGACCAGGCCGATGCGGAGGAGATCGCGCGCGGCTACGCGGCCGGCCTCTTCGCCGCCTGCAAGCTCTACCCGGCCAACGCCACCACCAACTCCGCCTTCGGCGTGACCGACATCGCCAAGCTCGATCCGACACTGGAGGCGATGCAGCGGATCGGCATGCCCTTGCTCGTCCATGGCGAGGTCACCGATCGCGGCATCGACATCTTCGACCGCGAGGCGGTCTATATCGAGCGGGTGCTCGAACCGACCCTGCGCCGCTTTCCCGCGCTCAAGGTCGTGCTCGAGCATATCACCACCGCCGACGCCGCCGACTTCGTCCGCGCGGCCGGCGCCAATGTCGCCGCGACGGTCACGCCCCACCATCTCGTCATCAACCGCAACGCGATGTTCGAAGGCGGCCTGCGCCCGCACGCTTATTGCCTGCCGGTCGCCAAGCGTGAGCGCCACCGCCTCGCGGTGCGCAAGGCCGCGACCTCGGGCTCGCCCCAATTTTTCCTCGGCACCGACAGCGCCCCGCACGCGGTCGAGCGCAAGGAATCGGCCTGCGGCTGCGCCGGCATCTTCAACGCCCCGTTCGCGCTCGAGACCTATGCGGCGGTGTTCGAGGAAGAAGGCGCGCTCGCTTGTTTCGAGGCCTTCGCCTCGGAAAACGGCCCGCGCTTTTACGGCTTGCCGTTGAACGAGGGGCGGGTCGTGCTGGAGCGCGTGGAGACGGAAGTGCCGGAGACACTGCCTGCGGCGGGGAGCAGCATCGTACCGTTCATGGCCGGCAAGACGCTGCCCTGGCGGCTCGCAGGTTGCAGCGACGCCTGAAACAAGCCCGTCATTCCAGCGAAAGCTGGAATCTCACTGAACCTTTTGCGGCCGTTGAAGAGGCAGGGAGATCCCAGCTTCCACTGGGATGACGATGGGGCTCAAAAAGGCACCCAGCGGTTGCGCTCCGAGAAGCGCATATAACCCGCATTGACCCCGAGCCGCAGGCCCACACCGAGCCGGATCGGGATCAGCACGACGTCGCCGCGCCGCATATATTGGGCGGTGAAGCCGCCGACGAAATAGGCATTGCCCTCGGCGCCGGGGAAGCGGCGGAACAGGTCCTGGCTGTCGTGGAGGTTGTAGACCAGCACGAACACCTTGTTGGCGTCGGCGCCGACGTCGAAGCCGAGCGACGGGCCGGTCCAGTAGACGGTGCGCTCGCCCTCGATCTGGTGATGCATCGTGCCCGAGCCGTAGCGGACGCCGAACACGAACGCGCCGCCGGCTTCCTGACCGGCAATATAGGCAACCGGCTCGCCCTGGTCGCGCAGGATGTTCTCGATCATCCGGCCGAGCCCCTGGGCGCCGCGGCCGAACACGCCCTCGGCGGCGTTGATCACGTCGTTGCGCGCGATCGTGTTGCGGGTGACCGGAATCGAACGGGCGTTGAACGTGTCGGTGCCCGGCGCGGCCTCGGGAGAAGCCGGATCGACCGGCGCCGCATCGGCCGGCGCGGGATCCTGATAGGCCGGCTCGGGCACGGTCCACTCGCCCTGATCCGCCGGCGAGACGTCCGACGACGGCGGGGCCGCCTGGATGTCGGCCGCCTGGTTCGGATCGATCTCCTGGATTTGCGCGAGCGCCGGTGCGGCGACGAAGAATGCCGCGGCGGCGGCCAGATTCACCAGTGATTTCAGCATGTCAAAATCCCCACACGCTCCTGCGGGCAAATTAGCGCCCGCTTACCTTGCTCGTCCATGAATCGGCGGCCAGCCGAGTCGATCCTGCGCCCAACCGAGTCCGATTGGCGCCAGATTGCCCGAGTGGCTGCAGGCGCGTGAGTTAGGGGAAGTACGTTAGCCTCGTCGGTGGACCGGGCCGGCGGTCAAATCCACCAAGACCTTTATCGACACTCCGGTCCCCTGATCGATCGCCGGGCCGCCTTGGTCGAAGCCGGCTTCGCCTCCGCGCAGGCCTGCTTATCCAGACCGCCTTCCACCGCAAGAGGTTCTAGATGAAGATGCTGCTGCGGGCGCTTGCCCCGATGATCCTGTTCGCCGCCCCGATCGTCCAGGGCGCCGCCTGTGCCCAGGCGCCGGCGCCGTCCGAGCCGGCCGCTGCCCGGCCCGATCCCCGTGCCATCCTGGCGATGGAAGCCGGCACCTGGGACGCGGCGATCACCTTCCCGTCGCAGCAGGAGGGCGTCCCCGCCCAGACCGCGCGCGGCGTCCAGGTCAACGAGCTGCGCTCGGGCGGCATGTGGATGCTCAATCGCTTCTCGGTCGAGGGCACGCCCTATGAGGGGACCGGCATCTGGGGCGCCGACCGCACGACGGGGCGTTTCTCCGGCGTCTGGACCGACAATAATGACGCCCAGATCCGCGCCGACGATGGCCGCTGGGACGCCGAGACCCGCACCATGACCTGGACCGCCGACATGGCCCAGCCGGACGGCCGCCACGTCCGCCTGCTGATCACCGAGACCTTCAACGGCGAGACCAGGACCTTTCGTACCGTGGCGCTCACCCGCCGCGGCGAGGTGCCGCTGGTCGAGATCCTCTTCACCCGCCGTCCGGGCAGCGCCGGCGCCGCCGGCGGCTCGCACTGACGCCGCGCCGGTTGACTCCGGCCCGCCCGGGGAGAAGCATGGCCGCCGCTTATGGGGGAGGGGCTCATGCGATATCTGCCGGTCGCCCTGCTTTCGGTTCTTGCGCTGACATCGGCCGCGCCGGCGCAACGCGCGCCGGCGGTCACGGCCTGCGCCATCTCCGCATATGAGAGTGGTGGCGGCGTTGCAGGCGGTGTCAATGTCCGTGCCGCGCCGTCGACGCAGGCGCGTGTGTTACTGAATCTGCGTCCCGAGGGAACGCCTGTCTTCGACATTACTGGCCACAGCAATGGCTGGTTCCGGATCAGCCGCGCGATCGAGGCCGAATCCGAGGAGCGCATTTTTACCGGCACCGGCTGGGTTCACCGATCGAATCTCGGCATGCGGGTCGCCCACTACGATCCGAGGCTCTTTTCCGCCCCCAGCCGACGCAGCCGGGTCCTTGCCAACCTGGGTGGCCAGGAGCCCGACGTGACCTTGCTCAGCTGCTCCGGCGAATGGGTCCAGGTGCGTGCCGGAAGCCGAATCGGCTGGTTGCCACCCGGCGCGCAATGCACCAACCCGCTGACGACCTGCGCCTGAGCGGTCCGCCCTTGCCTGGCCAAACCACTCTCCATTAGGCGGTGACAAGCTGCGGGCAGGGGCCCGCGAGGAGCACCGGTTGGACGCGAGCGCAGCGATTTTCTTCAATCCGGACGGTTATGTCGCGACCGACCGCAACATTCTCGGTCGCCACGTCGCCGGTGAATCCTTCCTGCGCGCGGCGGTGGAGGCGCGCTCCGGACGGGATCTCTGGGGATTCATCCCGCGCCGCGAATGGGTGGAGCCGTTCGGGCGGCTGGTGAAGGGGTTCGATTCGTCGGTGACGCCGCGCTGGGTGCCGGCGGATCGGCCCGAGCTGCTCGCGCAGCTCGGCACGCTCTTCTATCCCGGGCACGATTTCCACGGGCTTGCCGGCCTGCGGCTGCGCCAGGGCCCGCACGCGTTCAGCCTGTGCGGGGTGACCCATACCACGGCGACCGAAGCGGCGATGCGCTCGCTGACGACGATGCGGACGGCGCCGCTCATGCCCTGGGATGCCCTCATCTGCACCTCCGCCGCGGTCGCGGAGACCGTCGCCGTCCAGCTCGAGGCCGAACGCGACTATCTGACCTGGCGCTTCGGCCGCGGCATCGACCTGCCGGAGCTGCCCCAGCTGCCGGTGATCCCGCTCGGCGTCCATGCCGCCGACTTCGTCTTCGGGGCGGACGAGCGGGCGCGGGCGCGCCGGGCGCTCGGCCTCGCCGAGGACGCGATCGTCATCCTCTATGTCGGCCGCCTCGCCTTCCACGTGAAGGCTCATCCCGACGCCATGTTCCAGGCGCTCGAAGCGGCGCGGGCCAGGACCGGCCGCGCCATCGCGCTGGTGCAGTGCGGCTGGTTCCACAATGACGCGATCGAGGCCGATTTCCGGGCGTCCGGATCGGCGACGGCGCCGAGCGTGCCGATCCACTATGTGGACGGCCGCGACCCAACGCTGCGCCGCTCCTGCTGGGCGGCCGCAGACCTCTTCATCTCCTTGTCCGACAACATCCAGGAGACGTTCGGCCTCACTCCGCTCGAAGCGATGGCGGCCGGCCTGCCGGTGATTGCGACCGACTGGGACGGCTATCGCGACACCGTGCGCGACGGCAGGGACGGCTTCCTGATCCCGACCTATCTGCCGCCGCCCGGCGCTGGCGAATCGCTGGCGGCGCGGTTCGAGGCGGGCGCGTTCAATTACGACCGCTATTGCGGCTATGCCGCGATGATGGCGTCGGTCGACATCGACCGGTTGACCGACGCCTTGTGCCGTCTCGCCGAGGACGAATCGCTGCGCCGGACGATGGGCGAGGCCGGGCGCGAACGCGTCCTGTCGGCCTTCGACTGGACGGTCGTGATGCGTGCCTACGAGGCCTTGTGGCAACGCCTCGCCGAGTTGCGGGAGGAAGGGCGGCGGTCACGCTATCTCGGCGGCGCCGCCGCGCGGCCGCCGTCGCATGCCCCCGGCTGGGCCGACCCGTGGAAGAGCTTCGGCCATTATGCGACCCGGCGCATCGGCCCGGAAACGGCCGTGGTCGTCAGGGACCGGCCGGACGGGCGCGATTTTCGCGCCCTGCTCCAGGACCGGCTGTTCGGATTCGCCCGATCGGAGCTGCCGGCGCCGGAGATGGCGGACCGGATCCTCGGCGCGGCCGGGCAGCCGACGACCGTCAACGACCTCGCCAAGGCGGTCGCGCTGGCGCCGACCACGCTGATCAGGCTGCTGGCGCCGCTCGCGAAAATGGGCCTGGTCCGGCTCGACTAGCGACGCGGACGTCGCGGGGTTCGGTGTCCCGGCCTGCGCTCTGGATCTGCGCAGTCCGGCAGGACCGCTCTTTCGCCGATGCCATAACCCGTCCCTATGACCGCACGACCGCTTGTGATGCCCCTTGCCGGTCTCCCCCGCTAAGCTGACCGTAAAGATCGGGGACCTTCGCTCATGCTCAATCGCCGCTCATTCCTTCTCGGCTCGGCCGCGACCATGGCGCTGCTGCCGGTTGCGGCCGACGGTCAGGCGGTGCGGATGCGTCGCGTGGTTGCGGCCGGCGCGGCGGCGCCGATCGAGATCGTCGATGATCCTTACGGCGTCCCCCACATCCGCGCGGGCTCCATTCCCGACGCCTTTTTCGGCCAGGGCTACGTCGTCGCGCGCGACCGGATGTTCCAGCTCGATCTCTCGCACCGGCGCGAGCTGGGCCGGATGGCGGAGGCGTTCGGCGCCGACTTCGCGCCGCACGACGCGGTGGCGCGGCTGTTCCTCTATCGCGGCGATCTCGACGCGGAGTTGGCGCGGGTGCCGGCCAATCTGATCGCCTGCGCGCGCGCCTATTGCGCCGGCATCAACGCCCGAATCGACGAACTTTCGGCCGATCCCAGCCTGCTGCCGCTCGAATATCGTATCCTCGGCGTCCGGCCGCTCAAATGGGATTTGCGCGACTTGGTGCTGGCGCGCGGCAGCGGCTTCGGCAGCGTCGAGGACGAGGTCCGCCGGGCGCGGCTCGCCGGCCTGGACCTGCTCGATTTCGACGCCGTGATCGCGCCGCTTCGGCCGGCCTGGGAGCTGCGCGTGCCGGAAGGGCTGGACGCGGCCGCGGTCTCGGAGGCCGATTTGGGCGTGCTCCGGATCGGCGGCCTGCCCTTCGCGTCGCTGGTGCCGCCGCCGGAGCCGACCGAGCCCAATCCGGGCCCCTCCGGCAGCGGCGTGCGCGGCCAGGACGGCAGCAATGCCTGGACGATCGCCCCGTCGCGCAGCGCGACCGGCCGGCCGATCCTGGCCAATGATCCGCATCTCGGCATTGGTGGGTTCGGGCCGCGCCACGTCGCCCACCTGAGCGCGCCGGGCCTCGACGTGATCGGCGGCGGCGCGCCGGGCCTGCCCGGGATCATGCAGGGCCATACCGATCGCTTCGCCTTCGGCCGCACTAACTTCCATATCGACCAGGAGGACCTGTTCATCCTCGAGCTGCATCCGGAGGATCCGGAGCGCTATCGCCACGACGGCGGCTGGAAACGGTTCGACCGGGTCGAGGTCGAGATCCCGGTCAAGGATGCGCCGGCGCATCGGGCGGTGCATCGCTATTCGGTGCAGGGGCCGGTGCTGTCGCACGATCCCGCCCGCCGGCGCGCGACTGCGCTCGCCGCGGTCGAGCTGCAGCCCGGCGGCAGCGGCGCCTTCGCGATGATCGCGATCAACCTGGCGCGGGACTGGGAGAGCCTGCGCGCCGCCGCCTTCCAGTTCCACCCGTCGCCGACCAACTTCCATTATGCCGACACCGCCGGCAATCATGGTTGGCAGGTGATCGGCTACCTGCCGGTGCGGCGGCGCGGGGACGGGCTGATGCCGGTGCCGGGCGACGGGCGCTACGACTGGACCGGGCTTCGCGATTTCCGGGCGCTTCCCAACGACTACAATCCGGCCAAGGGCTGGTTCGCCTCGGCCAATCAGAACAATCTTCCGGAAGGCTGGCCGCGCGACCGGATCCCGGCTTTCTCGTTCCGCGATCCCTATCGTTACGAGCGGATCGCGGACGTGCTGTCGGCGCAGCCCCGGCACAGGCTCGCCGACAGCATCGCCCTGATCCACGACACCCGGTCGACGCCGGCGCGCCAGCTGGTCGCCCTGCTCCCCGCGCCCGGCTCGGCCGGCGCCGCACCGGCGATCGCCATGCTGCGCGGCTGGGACGGCAGGCTCGACGCCGACAGCGGCCCGGCGGCGCTCTACCAATTGCTCTGGCGCGAGCTCGGGCGCCGGATGCTGGCCGCGATCGTGCCCGAGCGCGGCCGGGAGCTGGTCGACGATATC
>JAYRLF010000379.1:0-4039 GCA_041905385.1 Allosphingosinicella sp. | reverse complement strand
TTACTGCGACAGGCTTCAGGGTTACTGCCCCTTCTGTTGAAGTCGGCTATCACGCATTCTCTATAGATATCCTGAATTTCGTTGCGAAATTGTTGGCGCCTTAGCGCTTGAAGCAAGAACGTGCCAGCTATCAGCCAAATCAGAGTTATAACGATGAGCAACCGCCACCAAACATTAAGCTTCGGGCTGGTTAGCGGCCTAGGAAGATTATGACTGTTCAACACTGTCGTCCCCTTTGGCATATTGTGCTTCGGCCGCTCTTATTGCACAATCGACCTCTCGCGGTCATTAGCCGCTTTGGCACGACGACGTAACGGGGCGTTAGTGCGTAAAGAGGCTTGGCTCCCTGACTACCTCCCATGCCCGTTCCTGAAGAGCCTCTACCGGTTCGCCAGGGTGACGGAGAAGGGAATTGCGGTGACAGTGCACTTTTTAGCAGTCGCAAGCTGAGGGTCGCATATCCCTGCTGCCCGCCCTTGACGCGGGCCTGACTAGCAAGGTTGACTGCCTCCCATCACCCGCTCGCGCCCCGGCGCCAGACATGAGGGCCGCATGCTGACAGCCTTGTTGATCGCCACACTGGCTGCCGGACCCCGCCTGCCGGACAGGATCGCCAATCCCGGCTTCGAGGACGGCCTGCGGGGATGGACGATCGTCCCCTTCCGTGGCCTCCGCGCGGACGTCGAGCGCAATCCCGGCTATGGCCCGGACCGTGCCGCGGAAGGCCGCTTCTGGCTGTCGGGTGGATGGGTCGCGCGCAGAGGCGCGCCGAGGGGCGCAGCGATGCGCGTCACCACGCGCCTCAGCGCCCGCCGCTATCGCGGCCGGACGATCCGCGTGTCCGCCTTGACCCGCGCGCCGGACTTCGCCAGCGGCGCCTCTCAATTGTTCGTGCGCGGCCACGGTCGAGCGGGCGCCGGCCCGGAAGTCGCGACCGGGATCACCGCCAGCGCCGATTGGCGGCGCCAGAGCGTCGAGTTCCTCGTCCCCCGCGATGCCGCCTCGATCGAGCTCGGCTTCATCATCAACGGCACGCGCGGCCAGATCGATGCCGATGCGGTGCGGCTGGAGGTGGTGCGCCGACAGACGGCGCGGCCCGAATAGCGATTACGGTTACAGGTGCAACAACCCCAAATTCGTGGGGCCCGCGCTCGACTAAGGCTCAAGCTCGCTAACTGAAATTCGTCGCACCGATCACCATACCCGTGCTTAACGTTGCAGTTCGCACGTTATATACCGGTGCTATGCAGCTGATCATAAATATCTCCGACGAGGTACTGGATGAGTACCGCGATGTCCTACCCCCGCCGGAGTTGGGACTCTTGGAGGCCGTCGCACTGGATGCCGTTCTTGGCGCTCTCGCACGGTTGGCCGACGCACAAGCTGATAGCGGCACGCCTTGATCCGCCGGCTCCGTTCCGGACCTCAACGTACGCTGATCACCAGCGACCTTGAACGGTGATGATGATGCTCGAAATCACCATGAAGGCGATTAGGATTAGCCAGAATTTGAATATCGGGTGGAACAGTCCCAGTGCGCGCATTACGCGGTCCACAACGTTCCTCGGCTCGAATAGCTCGGCTTCGGGCCCGCAAAGGCCATCTGACGAGCGCGCGGTATCGGTCGCCGTCATGCTCTTACCGCCAACGTCGCCCTTCACTGGATCGGCCGTGAAGTTCCAGAACAAGGGATGACCGCAGATGCCTTGGGCGCTCTCAGCGGGCCCGTGGACACAGAACAGGCAAGAGGGGCCCGTCGCGCGCACGCGCAGCGCTGCCGAACGCTTCTCTCCTGCCGCTTCGTAGATCGCGGCCCGCCGCTCCGCCGGTGTCACGCCAGCGGAATAGCACGACCAGTCCCGATCAGAAAATCTGCACCGCTTCCTGACCTCCCCATGGGTTCCGCCCCGTCATCGGCGAAGCGGCGCGAGCGTGGTGCATAGGCTTAGGGAACCACCTGGCTTTTGCAGATTCCCGGACACGCTCGGGCCGTTCCGGGGACATAGTATCCATCTTCAGGATGCCATAGGGCGCTAGTCAAAGGTCGCCAGGCCTCGCCACTTTCGAACTGGCACAACCCCTCCCCACCCCCTACCTAGCCCCCATGCTCAACCTGACCGACATCACGGTCCGCCTCGGCGGGCGGACCATCCTCGACGGCGCCAGCGCCGCCTTGCCGCCACGCGGGCGGATCGGGCTGATCGGGCGCAACGGGGCGGGCAAGACCACTTTGGTGAAGGTCGTCGCCGGTTCGATCGATCCCGATACCGGCTCCTTGCGCATGCCGCGCGGCAGCCGGATCGGCTATATCGCGCAGGACGCGCCGGGCGGCAGCGCGACCCCGTTCGAGACGGTGCTCGCCGCCGACACCGAGCGCGCGGCGCTGATGGCCGAGGCCGAGCATAGCCACGATCCGGACCGGCTCGGCGAGCTCCACGAGCGGCTCAATGCGATCGACGCCCATGCTGCGCCGGCGCGGGCGGCGCGGATCCTGGTCGGGCTCGGCTTCGACGAGGCCGCCCAGCACCGGCCGCTCGACAGCTTCTCCGGCGGCTGGCGGATGCGGGTGGCGCTCGCCTCCCTGCTCTTCTCGGCGCCGGACCTGCTGCTGCTCGACGAGCCGTCCAACCATCTCGATCTCGAGGCGGTTTTGTGGCTCGAGGACTTCCTCAAATCCTATCCCGCCACGATCCTGCTGGTCAGCCACGAGCGCGACTTCCTCAACAATGTCGTCGACCACATCCTCCACCTCGAGCGCGGCAAATTGACCCTCTATCCGGGCGGCTATGACGCGTTCGAGCGGCAGCGGGCCGAGCGCCAGGCGCAGCTCGCCGCGGCGCGCGAGCGGCAGCAGGCGCAGCGCGAGAAGCTCCAGGACTATATCGCCCGCAACAGTGCCCGCGCCTCGACCGCCAAGCAGGCCCAGTCGCGGGTCAAGGCGCTGGCGAAGCTGCAGCCGATCGCCGAGCTGCTCGACGATCCCAGCCTGAGCTTCGATTTCCCCAGCCCGGAGGCGCTGCGGCCGCCCTTGATCACGCTCGATCATGCCGCGGTCGGCTATGGCGGCGAGCCGGTGCTTAGCCGGCTCGATCTGCGGCTCGATCCGGACGACCGCATCGCTTTGCTCGGCCGCAACGGCAACGGCAAGACGACTTTGGCGCGGCTGCTCGCCGCCCAGCTCAAGGCCGAGGAGGGCGCGATGCACGCCAGCGGCCGGATGAAGGTCGGCTATTTCACCCAATATCAGGTCGAGGAGCTCGACCGCGCCGAGACGCCGCTCCAGCACATGACCCGGCTGATGCCCAAAGCGACCCCCTCGGCGGTGCGCGCCCAGCTCGGCCGCTTCGGCTTCGGCGGGCCGAAGGCGACGACCGAGGTCGGCAAATTGTCGGGCGGCGAGCGGGCGCGGCTGGCGCTGGCCCTGATCACCCGCGACGCGCCGCACCTCCTCATCCTCGACGAGCCGACCAACCATCTCGACGTCGACGCGCGCGAGGCGCTGATCCAGGCGCTCAACGATTATTCGGGCGCGGTCGTGATGGTCAGCCACGACCGCCACATGATCGAGACCACCGCCGACCGGCTGGTCCTGGTCGATGCCGGCACCGCGCGCGACTATGACGGCTCGCTCGACGACTATATCGCCTTCGTCCTCGCCAAGGACGCCGCCGACAGCAACAAGGCCGCGGCCAAGGGCGACCGCAAGGAAGCCCGCCGCGCCGCCGCCGAGGCGCGCGAGCGAAACCAGGCCCTGCGCAAGCAGGCGGCCAGGGCCGAGGCGGAGCTGGCGAAGCTGACCGAACAGCGCAGCGCGATCGACCGCGCGATGTTCGATCCGGCCTCGGCACCGGCGGACCTCGCGAAGCTCACCATGAGCGACCTGATGCGCAAGCGCGCGCAGCTCGAGACGAAGATCGAAGCGATCGAAGCGGAGTGGCTCGAGGCGAGCGAAGCGCTGGAAGCGGCGGCCTAAACTCCCCCTCCCTGCACGCAGGGAGGGGGTTGGGGGGTGGGTGCGTATCCGGAGACGCACTGCCGG
>JAYRLF010000378.1:0-4043 GCA_041905385.1 Allosphingosinicella sp. | reverse complement strand
TTGAACTCGGCGGTCGCCTCGGCGACGGGCGCCGGCGCCGGGCGCAGCATGAGGAATGCCGCCCCGGCCGCCGCGGCGACGCCGAGGGCAAGGAGGATCAAGCGGGCGGTTCGTGAGGCCATGTACGAGTCTCTCTTTTCTTGTTTCCCCATGAATGCCACTTCAGCGGACCTGCAAGGGGGAGAATGAGGTTTTGGCGATGAGCGAGTCTCCGGCCGCGGCGGAGTCCTTCGGCGAGCCGATGCTGGCGCTGGATCCGGCGCAGCAGCGGGTGCTGCGCGTCCGCACCTCGATTCCGGTCCTGGCCCTCTTCGCGGCGTCGTTCGTGCTCGATCTCGGCCCGCTGCGCGAGCTCGAGGTGCCGCGGGGCCTGGCGCCGGGGATCGTCGGGCTGCTTGGTCTCATTGCCTTGTTGCTCCTTCCCGGCCGACGCTACCGCGCCTGGGGTTACCGCGAGGATGAGGACGAGCTCCACGTCCGCAGCGGAATGTTGTTCAGGCTGCATACGATCGTGCCGTTCGGCCGGGTCCAGCATATCGACATCGCCCAGGGGCCGATCGAGCGCGCCTTCGGCGTCGCGACCCGGATCCTTCACACCGCCGGGACGCGCGGCTCGTCGGTGCCGCTGCCGGGCCTGGCCCGCGACCAGGCCGAGGCGATGCGCGACCGGATCCGCGGCAAGATCCGGCAGGAGCTTGCGTGACGGACGTTGCGCCTTCGTCGGTCGAGCCGCGCCGCCTTCATCCGGCGACCCTGGTCGCGCGCTGGCTGAAGATCGTACCCCAGCTCGCCGCTGGCGGCGTCGCGATCGCCGCCTCCGCGGCCGGTCGCGGTCTCCAGAACTTCCTGATCTTCGCCGGCATCGGCATGATCGCCGCTGCGGCGTTCGCCTTGCTCTATTGGTGGCGCTTTACCTATGCGATCGGCGCGCGCGAGATCGTGATCGAGAAGGGCCTGCTCAACCGTCAGCGCCGGGTGATTCCGTTCGATCGGGTTCAGGACGTCGCGATCGAGCAGAGGCTGCTGGCGCGCCTTTTCGGCACCGCCAAGGTCAAGATCGAGACCGGCGGCTCCGCCGCCGACGAGGGCAGCCTCGACATGATCGGGATCGGCGATGCGCACGCGCTGCGCGACCTCGTCCGCCGCGGCGGCGCCTCAGCAGCGCAGGGGCCGGAGGCCGTGACGCCGCCGGAGGCGGAGCCGGTCCTGTTCGAGCTGCCGCTGCCGCAACTGCTCCTGTCCGGCCTGTTCAATTTCTCGCTGGTGTTCATCGCCGCGATCGCCGGCTTCCTCGAATATCTCGACCAGCTGCGGCTGGTGGACTGGGACGATTGGCTGACCGCCGAGCGTGCCGGCCGGGCGGCGGACCTGGTCAGCATCCGGTCCGTGCTCGCCGCGTCACTGGTCGTGATCCTGCTCGGCATGATCGCCGGCGTCGCCCGCACCGTCGCGCGCGATTTCGGCTACCGGCTCACCCGCACCGAGACCGGCTTGCGCCGCCGCCGCGGCCTGTTCACCTTGTCCGAGGTCGTGATCCCGCTCCAGCGCACCCAGGTGGCGGTGATCGAGAGCGGCTGGATCGCGCGCCGCTTCGGCTGGCACAAGCTCTCCTTCCAGACGCTTGGCGCCGATCGCAAGGAGGGCGGCCTCCAGGTCGCGGCGCCGTTCGCCCGGATGGACGCACTGCTTCCGATCCTTGCCGAGGCCGGCTTCCCGCCGCCGCCGCCGCGGGCCGATTTCCACGGCGTGCCGCGACGCGCGCTGGTCGCGCGGACCGCACCCTATCTGCTGACCGGCCTGGCCGCGGCGCTGGCGGCGCTTCTGTTCGAGCCGCTGATCGGGCTCGGCGCCGGCGCGATGCTGCTGCTCGCTCTGCTGGTCACCTTCCGCTGGCGCAAGCATGCCTATCGGCTCGGCGGCTCGGCCCTTTTCGTCTCGAACGGCCTGTTCCGCCGGCGGACCTGGATCATTCCCTATCGGAAGACGCAGGCGATCTTCCTGGCCCGCGGTCCGATCCAGCGGCCGCTGCGCCTCTCCAGCGTGCTCCTCGATACGGCCGGCGGCCAGATCATCGGATCGCCGGAGATCGTCGATCTCGATGCGGCCGAGGCGGCGCGGGTTGCGGACAGCCTGCTGCGGCTGTTCGGCGAGGCGCGCGCCGTCATCGCGATGAAACCTTCGCTCGCCACAGGCGCGGCCTGATGCGCGCCGTTGAGAAACAATCCGGCTTCACCCTGGTCGAGCTGCTGGTCGTGCTGGTGATCATCGGCCTTGCCGCCGCGGCGGTGGTGCTGGCGATCCCAGATCCCGAGGGCAGCCTCCAGACCGAAGCGGAGCGGTTCGCCGCGCGCGCCAAGGCCGCGCGCGATCTTGCGATCGTCGAGTCGCGACCGGCGCTGCTGCGGATCGACGCCGAGGGCTATTCCGTCGCTCGGCGATCGGACGGTGCGTGGCAGGAGGCGGAGCGCTACGACTGGGCGGAAGGGACCGAGGTCGAAGCGAGTGGTGCCGACGGCGCCCAAAGCCGGTTCGATTCGACCGGGCTCGCGGCGCCGCTCCAGGTCACCTTGCGCCGTCGCGAACGTCAGGCCGCGATAGCGATCGGCGGCGACGGAAGCGTCCGTGTCCAGCGCTGATCCTTCCACCCGCGAGCAGGGCTTCACCCTGATCGAGATGCTGGTCGCGCTCGCCATCTTCAGTCTCGCCGCGCTCGCCTTGCTCCGGCTCGGCGGCGCAACCGCGACCAACAGCGCACGGCTCAATGATCAGGCGATCGCCCAGATCGTCGCCGACAATGTCGCGGCCGAAGTGCTGACCGATCCCGAGCCGCCTCCCTTCGGCATCCAGACCGGCGAGGCGATCAATGCCGGCCGGCGCTGGGCCTGGACGCGGCAAACCGCCCGTTCGCCCGAGGCCCGCATCCAGCAGATCGAGATCCGGGTCAGCGACCCCGCCGGCGGCCCGGGGCGGGCGAGTTTGATCGTGTTCCGAAGAGCATTGCCGTGAGGGGTGGCGCCAAATTTCCTCCCCTGCTTTTGCAGGGGAGGGGGACCACCCGAAGGGTGGTGGAGGGGCGTTCGCGAAGCGAACCTGCTTTCGGCGGTTCAAAGGGAATGCTGACTCATGCCCCTCCACCACGCGCTTCGCGCGCGGTCCCCCTCCCCTGCAAATGCAGGGGAGGATCAAATGCCGGCTTCACCCTCATCGAGATGCTGATCGCGCTGTCGATCTTCGGAATGATCACTGCGGCGGGCGTCATCCTGCTCAACGTCAGCGCGCGGACCCAGGAGAGTTCCGATCGCATCCTCGGCGAGCTCGGCGAGCTGCGCCGGGTCGGCGCGCTGATGACCGCCGATTTCGGCCAGGCTGCGCCGCGCCTCTACCGCGATCGCGACGGCCGGCCGCAGCGCGCCTTTGCCGGTGACGACGGCGACGGCGAGACATTGCTGGTCTTCGTCCGGCGCGGCTGGGACGACGGCCTCGGCAGCGGCGTGCAGCGGGTCGGCTATCGCCTTTTGGACGGACGGCTCGAGCGGCTCGCCTTCGCCCATGTGGATGGCGGCGGTCCCGCGGTGGCGGTCCATCTGCTCGGCGGCGTGCGCAGCTTGCGGCTGCGCTATCGAGACCGTGACGGCGCCTGGCTGGCCCAGTGGCAGCCCAGCGACGCGACCCGGCTGCCGACCGCGGTCGAGCTTGTCACGGACAGCGAGGCGCACGGCCTGGTCCGCCAGCTGTTCGTCGTCGGGAGCGGCCGGTGAGGGTGCGGCCCGGCGAGCGCGGCGCGGCTTTGCTCGCGGTGCTGCTGCTGGTCGCGGTGACCGGCGCGATCGCCGCGGCGGCGATGGAGAAATTGCGGCTGTCGCGGGCGATCGCGACCAACATCGTCGCGCTCGATCAGGCGCGCGGCTTCGCCGCCGGCGTCGAGCAGCTCGCCTTGATCACGATCGACGACCGGATCGCGGACAGCCCCGACCGGACCACCCTCGCCGGCGGCTGGAACGGGGCCGTCCGGCAGGTGCCGATGCCCAATGGCGGCCTCGCCC
>JAYRLF010000377.1:0-4046 GCA_041905385.1 Allosphingosinicella sp. | reverse complement strand
GATCGCGGGCAGCACGATCGGCTGCTGGCCGTCGACGTCGGTGACCCGCAGGCCCTGGAATGCCCAGCCGGCAATCGAAATGTAGCTGTTGCGTCCGATCCGCTCGGCATCGGCGAAGGAGCGCAGGCGGTCGTCGCGCGAAATGTCGTAGCGCCTGAGGAAGGTGCGGTCGGTGACGTAGCGCAGCGAGCTGGTGACGCTCCAGGTCGGGCTCAGCTGAAAGCGGCCATTGCCTTCGAGATAGGCGCGGATCCCCTCGCTGGTCGCCACGGTGGAATCCAGCGGCACCCGTTCGCCATGGGTGACGTAGCCGCGCAACTGAAACGCCCCGAGCGAGGTCAGCTGCCGATATTCCGCCTCGAGCATCGGCAGCACGTCGGTGTAGAGATGGGGTGTGATCGTCGCGTCCCGGTTCGGCGCGAGCCGGAGGTAATAAGGCGCGCTGATCTCGAACCCGTTGCGGCGGTTGAAGCGGATTTCGGGGACGAGCAGGCCGCTGCCGCCGCCTTGCGATCCGTCGGGGTGGGAGAGGCCGGGCAGTCCGAGGATGGGCTGACCGAACAGGCTCAACGTCGCCCCTTCATAGGTGATCCGGTGGCGGACGGGATCGTGGACGACCCGCACCGCGCTGATCTGCCAGGTCGGATCCTTGGGGCAGCCCTCGGAATCGACCACGGCGCAGGGCGTGTAGGCGGCCCGGTCGAGCGTCGTCAGTCCATTCTCGCGCCGCGCCTGCAGGGCCGCCAGCCGGCCGCCGTCGGCGAGGACCAGAAGCATGTTCTGGACGACGCCGTCGCGGAGATTGTCCTCGAGCACGACGCTGTCGCCATAAGCGACGTCGCCTTCGGGGCTGATCACGCGGACGCCGCCCTCGGCACGCACCTCGCCGCTGTTCCGGTTCCAGGTCACCCGGTCGGCCCGCAGATTATAGCCTTCCCGGTTCATCCGCACCTCGCCGAGCGCGGTCACCGTATCGGCCTCGCGCTCGTAGACGAGCTGGTCGGCGCTGAACGCGATCTCGGCAGGCGCCTCGGCTTGGGGCTGCGCCGCCTCCTGCGCCCATGCCGCGCCGGGCAGGCTCAGCAGCAACGGCAGAGCGGTCCGGCCGATCAATCGAAACGTCTTCACCAATTACGCCGCCCAGCTCGAGGACCGGCCAGCCTATTGCACCTGAGGCCGCTCCCTGCAATGGCGACCGGCAAGCCCGCGCCCGTTCGGGCCTTCAGAAGGATGTTTGGAGTGATCAAGGTCAGCTTTGCCGCGCAGCGCCCCGAAGGCGCCTTCGCGCTTGCCATCCCGGTCCGCGGCGAGGACATGCTGCAGGACCGGCTCGCCGGGCTCGACGAGCCGACCCGCACGCTGGCGGCACGATCGGCCGAGGCGCAGCGCTTCGAGCGCGAGGTCGGCGCGATCGCGGAGACCTTCCTCAACGACGGCGATCTCGTCCGCCGCCTTCTTCTGGTCGGTCTCGGCCCCAAGGCGGACGAAGTCGCGCTGTACGAGCGCGTCGGCGGCGCCCTGACGGCGAAACTGCTGACCTCGGGCGAGACCCGCCTGGTCATCGATCTCGACGGCCTGTCGCTCGATGCGCGCGCGGCGGCGCGGCTCGCCTTCGGCGCGGCGGCGCGCAGCTGGCGCTACGATCATTATCGCACCAAGCTCGGCCGCAAGCAGAAGCCGACGCTTGAGGAGCTGATCGTGGTCGGCGCCGCCGACGGCGCCGAAGCCGAATGGCGGCACGAGGCGGCGGTGCTCGCCGGCCTCGATTTGACGCGCAGCCTCGTCACCGAGCCGGCCAATATCGTTTATCCGGAGACGTTCGTTGCCCGCTGCCGCGAGGCGCTCGAAGGGCTCGGCGTCGAGTTCGAGGTGCTCGATGGCGATGCGATGGCCAAGCTCGGCATGGGCGCGCTGCTCGGCGTCGCCCAGGGATCGGTCCGGCCGCCGCGCTTGCTGGCGATGAAGTGGAATGGCGGCGGATCGGCGAAGAAGCCGGTCGTGCTGGTCGGCAAGGGCATCACCTTCGACACCGGCGGCATCTCGATCAAGCCGGCCGCCGGCATGGAGGCGATGAAGTGGGACATGGGCGGCGCCGGTGCGGTCGCGGGCCTGATCAAGGCGATCGCCACGCGCAAGGCCAAGATCAACGTCGTCGGCGTCTGCGCGCTCGCCGAGAACATGCCCGACGGCAATGCCCAGCGTCCGGGCGACGTCGTGACGTCCATGTCGGGCCAGACGATCGAGGTGATCAACACCGATGCCGAAGGGCGGCTGGTCCTCGCCGACGCGATGACCTGGGCCCAGCGCGAATATAAGCCGGAGGTGATGGTCGATCTCGCCACCCTGACCGGCGCGATGATCATCAGCCTCGGCCACGAATATGGCGGCATGTTCTCGAATGACGACGGCCTGGCCGAGGGCCTGTTCAACGCCGGCGCGGCGAGCGGCGACCGGCTGTGGCGGCTGCCGATGGGCGAGGCCTATGACAAGATCATGGACAGCCAGATCGCCGACATGAAGAACAGCGCCTCGCGCGAAGGCGGTTCGATCACCGCCGCCTGCTTCCTCCAGCGCTTCGTCGAGGAAGGCGTGAAATGGGCCCATCTCGACATTGCCGGCATGGTCTGGGCCGACAAGCCCAGCCACCTCTACGACAAGGGCGCCACCGGCTATGGGGTGGCGCTGCTGGATCGCTACCTGGCGGACAATCACGAAGGCTGACGGGCTGGGTCCTGCGACTCGGCCCAGGGCGGGATCCATTCGAACAGTAAATAGCGGCATCGCGGGCAGGGCGCTTGCTCAGGTGAGCGCGCCCTATTAGAGAGCCCGCCAATCCCACCCTTCATCAATGGAGCTTCAGCGGGCCATGGCCACCGAGCGGACCTTTTCGATCATCAAACCCGACGCCACCCGGCGCAACCTGACCGGCGCGGTCACCAAGATGCTGGAGGAGGGCGGCCTGCGCGTCGTCGCTTCGCGGCGCATCCACATGACCCAGGACCAGGCCGAGGGCTTCTATGCCGTCCACAAGGAGCGGCCCTTCTTCAACGACCTCGTCAAGTTCATGACCTCGGGTCCGGTCGTCGTGCAGGTGCTCGAGGGCGAGAATGCGGTGCTGCGCAACCGTGAGATCATGGGCGCGACCAATCCGGCCAATGCCGACGAGGGCACGATCCGCCGCACCTATGCAGAATCGATCGAGGCCAATTCCGTGCATGGCTCGGACAGCCCGGAAAATGCCAAGATCGAGATCGACTTCTTCTTCAAGCCCGACGAGATCGTCGGCTGACGCCCGGTCGGCGCTGATTGGCCGGCGGCCGATCGGCGATCGATTTGCCTGTTTGACGATGCGCCGCCCCGAAACGGGCGGCGCACTTTTTTATGCGGGGCGAGGGTCGTTTGCTTTGTCCGGTTTTGTCCGTGTCGCTGAATCCGTTCAACGTCGCCAAGCAACGCTCCGTCTTGGTTTGACGGCGATCGAAGGCGTAAAAAGACGTCAAAGAGCATAATTGCACGCATAAATCCGCACATGGCTGTGCTCGAAACGGACAAGTTTTCCGTTTCTCGGCATGTTATCACGTATTGCGAACAAAAGGGGATTCCAGCATCCTCTCATCTGCTGGGCTCGGGGGCGTGCCAGGCACCTTTTTCAAACACTGATCCATTCGGTGGAGGCGGCTGTATGCGTCCTCTGGAGAAGCTGCTTTATCTGGGCGACCGCACCCTGGTGCTGTTCATCGGCATGGCGGTCGGCGGCACGATCGCCATGTCCTTCGCCGGAGGCGCCGGCTCGGCCGATCGGGCCGAAGCCAACCGGCCGGCCTCGCGGGCAACGGTGACGCCGGCCCAGCCGGCCCGCGATCCGCTCAGGCCGCGCCTGGCCCGGGCGATCGCGCAGCATCGCAAGGTCCGGATCGGCGTCTTCGGCGACAGTTTCGGCGAAGGCATATGGAGCGGGCTCTATCATCAGCTGCGCGGCGACGAGCGGTTCGAGGTGCTCGAGCTCGCCGAGCGCTCGACCGGCTTCACGCGCTATCGCAGCCTCG
>JAYRLF010000007.1:0-27523 GCA_041905385.1 Allosphingosinicella sp. | reverse complement strand
CCCGCTGTGGTCGTTGCCGGCCCAAGGCCGGCAGGCCGGGCCGGCGCCGGACCGGCGCTTCATCGTCGATCGGGCGAAGCGGCGGAAGGCGAGCCGCTATCGCGAGCTGAGCATCGAATATCTGTTCGACGGCAGCGTCGAGCGATCGATGGACTGCATGCGTCTCACGGTGCAGGCGATCAGCGTCTGGGATTCCGAATTCGTCCGGCACCCGGGCGAGAAGATCATCCACGTGATCAAGGGCGAAGCAGTGCTCTATTGCGAGCAGCAGGCGCCCCTGATCCTCGAGCGCGGCGACGCGCTCTATATGGACGGCGGCGCCTGGCACAGCATCGTCGGCGTCAATGGACGCCCGGCCGAGTTGCTCGTCACCGTCTATCCCGGCCCGAATTCGTCGGGCGCGCCGTTCGAGACCGAATCCTTCACCCCCGAGCGCTGGGCCGCTCTGCAAGCTGACTGATCGCCGGCGTCGCCAAAGCCCTTCTTTTGCTTGAAATGCAAAAACACCCCGGATATTGCAAAAATTGCAAATTCGGGGGCGCGTGTGAAGCTGAGTGTCGCGAAACGGTTCGTCCGCTTGAAGACGCCCCTGCAGGTATCGTTCGGAACGATCGCCGGGCTCGACGTCGTGGAGGTCGGTATCGAGTCCGAGGGACTGATCGGGCGCGGCGAATGCTGTCCGATGGCGATCTACGACCAGACCGCCGATAACTGCATCGCCGAAATCGAGGGGCTTCGGGCGGGCGTCGAAACCGGCGCGATCGACCGCGATGAATTGCAAAGGGCGATGTCGGCGCGCTCGGCGCGCAACGCGCTGGATTGCGCCTTGTGGGATCTCGAGGCGCAGCGAAGCGGACGATCGGTGTGGGACCTTGCCGGGCTCGAGGCCCCGGCGGCGATCGAATCCGACGTCACGATCGGAATCCTGACGCCCGACGAGACGGCACGTGCGGCCGAAGCCTGCCGCGACGCGGCGATGATCAAGCTCAAGCTCGGCAGCGCGCACGACCTGGAGTGCGTCGAGGCGGTGCGCTCGGTGCTGCCGTCGGCCCCCTTGTTCGTCGACGTCAATGCCGGCTGGACGATCGACCGGCTGAACGCGATGGCGCCGTCCCTCGCGGATGCCGGTGTGTTCATGATCGAACAGCCTTTGCCCGCGGCCGACGATAGCTTGCTCGACTTCTATTGCGGGGCGGTGCCGTTGTGCGCCGACGAATCCTGCCACGATCGCGGCGATCTCGACCGTCTCGCGGGGCGGTTCGCTTTTGTGAACATCAAGCTCGACAAGTCCGGCGGCCTGACCGAGGCGCTCGCGCTCGTCGAAGCGGCGCGCGCCCGCGGCTTCCGGCTGATGGTCGGCTGCATGCTCGGCACCGGCATCGCCATGGCGCCAGCCTATCTGGTCGCGTCGCTGTGCGAGCTGGTCGATCTCGACGCACCGCTGGTGGTCGGCGACCCGGCCGACGCGGCGCTGCGTCACGACGGACGCAAGGTGCACCTGTTCGGCCCCGAATTGTGGGGCGGGCGATGAGGGAAGGAGAGGGGAGATGAGCAAGGGGACACGCGGCGTGCTGCTGGGCGCCACGGCGATGCTGGGTCTGGCCGCGGGCGATCGCGCGGCGGCGCAGGAGGCGGCGCCAGCGAACGCTCAGGCCGGCTCCGAGGACGAGCAGGTGATCTTCGTCACCGCGCAGAAAAGGGTCGAGAACGTGCAGGACGTGCCAGCCTCGATCACCGTAGTCGGCGGCGAGGACCTGGTTCGGGCCGGCGCCGCCCAGCTCAGCGACTTTGCCGGCTATGTGCCGGGCCTGCACGGCGAGAATCGCGGCACGGCGGGCGGCTCGCGGGTCGCGCTGCGCGGCATCTCGCCGCTTGGCGCGAGCGCCACCGTCGGCATCTATATCGACGACGCGCCGGTCGGATCGGTGACGCCCTATACCGAGAGCGGCGACTTCACCGTCGACCTGCTGCCCTACGATCTCGCCCGGATCGAGGTGCTGCGCGGCCCGCAGGGAACGCTTTACGGCGCCAGTACGATCGGCGGCCTGCTCAAATATGTCACGGTCGCGCCCGATCCGAGCCGCTTCTCCGGCCGGGCCGGCGCCGAGCTGTTCACGATCAACCGTGCCGGCGATGTCGGTTTCGCCGCGCAGGGCATGGTCAACCTCCCGCTGGTCGCGGACCGGCTCGCGATCACCGCCAGCCTGGCCCATCGCAGCACGCCGGGCTGGATCGACAATTTGCAGACCGGCGCGCGCGACCAGAATGGCTATGATCAAACCGGCGGCCGGGTAAGCCTGCTCTGGCGTCCGACCGACGCGCTGACCGTGCGGCTCAACGCCATCTACCAGGAACTCGACCAGGACAGCGTCAGCACGACCGCGCAGAGCGAAGCGGGCGTGCCGGTCGGCAATGGCCGATCGAACTTCAACTACATTCCCGAGCGGTTCCGATCCGAATTCCAATATTATGCCGCCACCCTCGACTATGATTTCGGGCCGGTGACATTGTCCTCGACGACGACCTATTCGGACACCGAACGGTTCGAGCGCGTCGACACCAGCCGCATCTTCGGCGTGCTGTTCCCGCTGCTGACCGGCGGCGCGGTTCCGCCTGGCATCACGCCGTTCGACAACAGGATCACGCTCGAGAAGTGGACCGAGGAGGTCCGCCTGACGTCGGCGTCGGGCGGCCGGCTCGAATGGCTGGTTGGCTTCTTCTACACCAACGAGGACGCGCTGAACGAGCAGCTCGTCTTCGCGCGCGATCTCAACCTCGCGCCGATCCCGGCGCTCGATCCGCTCGCGACCGTCCGGATCCCGTCGACCTACGAGGAATATGCGCTGTTCGGCAATGCGACCTTCCGCGCGACCGACCGCTTCTGGATCAGCGGCGGCGTGCGCTGGGCCCATAACGACCAGACCTTCCGCCAGGTCTCGTCGGGTGCGATCGTGCCGCCCGCCGACCGCCCCGGCGCCTCGTCGGAGGGCGTCTGGACCTACAGCATCAGCCCGCAATATCATTTCAGCGACGAGACCATGATCTATGCGCGGGTGGCGTCGGGCTATCGGCCGGGCGGTCCGAACGTGGTCGTGCTCGGACTGCCGCCGACGGTCGATCCGGACACGCTCACCAATTACGAGCTTGGCCTCAAGACGCGGCTCGCCGACCCGGCGCTGTCGATCGACGTCGCGCTGTTCCGGATGGATTGGGACGATATCCAGGTTCCGATCCAGGCGGGCGGGATCGGCGGCCTCGGCAATGGCGGCACGGCGCGCAGCCAGGGCATCGAGGTCGCGCTGCTGCTCGAGCCGGCGCCGGGCCTGACCCTGGGCGCGAACGGCGCCTATACCGATTCGGAGCTGACCGAAGACGCGCCCGGCGTGGGCGGCCTCTCCGGCGATCGCCTGCCCAATGTTCCGCGGTTCAGCGGCGCCTTGACCGCGCAATATCGCTTCCGGCTCGGCGCCGGAGCGCGCGCCGAGATCGGCGGCGGGCTTCGGCACAGTGGCCGGCGCCTGTCCGCGGTCGAGAGCAACCCGTTCGCGATCGCCATCTCGAGCTATACGGCGGTGGACCTCAACGCGTCGGTCGAGCTGGGCGAGCGGTTCACGATCCGCGCCTATGCGCGCAACCTGACCGATGCGGGCGGCCCGATCTCGCGGACCCTGATCGCCAACGGGCTCAATCAGCCGGCCTATATCAGCGTGGTGCCGCTGCAGCCGCGGACGATCGGCCTGGCCGTCGACGTCCGTTTCTGACGCCCTTCCGTGCGGCCGAGACAGAGGCCGCCGCACGGCCTATTGAAGGGCGATGCGCGACGAGGGCGAGGAAATCTGGCGGCAATTTGCGAGCGAACCGCTGGACGCGATCGCCTTCGAGGGCGAGATCTTCGAGTGGCGCGGGCCGGCGCCCTATCTGTTCGTCGCCATCCCCGACGAACATGTCGCCGAGGTCCGGTTCGCGGCTCATAGCGCCAGCTATGGCTGGGGTGTGGTGCCGGTCGAAGCGCGCATCGGCGCGACCGACTTCACGACCTCGCTCTTTCCGCGCGGCGACACCTATTATCTGCCGATCAAGGTAGCGGTCCAGAAGGACGCCGGAATCGGCCTCGGCGATGTCGTCGCCGTGGTGATGCGGGTGGTCGCCCGATGAGGTTCAATCCTGGATCGCGCGCCCGCGCAGCTTCGCGCGCCAGGCGAACATCTGGGTCGGTATGGCGAGCAGCAGGAAGAAGGGCAGGCCGAAGAACAGGCCGAGCGCGCTGCCGCGGTCGGTGAGCGGCCGGCCGGCGGCGTCGAAGCAGACCATCCGGCTGCTGTCGTCGTCGACCCACAAGCGGCCGACCCGTAAGCCGTCGCCGCAGAAGAGGTTGCCAAGCATTTCGGAATTTCGGATCGATCCGGCAAAGGCGTGGAACAGCCCGACGCCGATCGCCATGCCGAGGACGAAAGCCAGCAGCAGCATCGCGATCGACAGCATGATGCGGCCCTTGCGACTGATCGGCTTGTAGGCGGTGGACGACAGATTCCGTATCGCCACGCTTCCCCCTCCCACAGCGGAACGACACAAGCCACGTTACCCGGTGTCTTTCAACCCGGACCAGTTCGAATATCCCCGGCACGGAGGCTGCCCGATTTGCCGCCGCCGCGCGGTGAGTCGAATGCGAGCGTCTCAGCCCCCATTTGGTGCAATGCAGCGTTAAAATTTCACACGGGGTTGCGCCTTTGCCCCCTCTCGGTCATCTTTGTTGCGGCGCAGCAAAGATTTTGCGTGAGGAAGGGCTGGGATGGCAAATTCGCCTCCAGAACAGGGGCTTTACGACCCTCGGCACGAACATGATTCGTGCGGGATGGGGTTCGTCGCCCATGTTCGCGGCGAAAAATCCAACGCCATCATCGCCCAGGGCCTGCAGATCCTCGCCAATCTCGACCATAGGGGCGGCGTCGGCGCGGACCCTTTGCTCGGCGACGGCGCCGGCTGCCTGATCCAGATACCCGACGCCCTGTTCCGCGCCTGGGCCGATGCAGAGCGGCTGAGCCTGCCGCCGGCCGGCGGTTATGCGGTGGCGATGTGCTTCCTGCCGCGCGACGAGGCGAGCCGGCGCGGCGCAATCGAGCGATTCGAGCGCTATATCAGGGTCGAGGGGCAGGTCCTGGTCGGCTGGCGCGACGTGCCGACCGATCCGACCGGTCTCGGCCAGGCGGTGCTCGATTCGATGCCGGTGATCGCCCAGGCGGTGATCGCGCGGGGCCCGACGATCCGCGACCAGGATGCGTTCGAGCGCAAATTGCTCGCGATCCGCAAGCAGACCCTCAACCCGCTCGAGACCGAGGCGCGCAAGCGCGACCTGCCGGGCCTGCCCGATTTCTACGTCGCGTCGCTGTCGACCCGGACGTTGGTCTACAAGGGCATGCTGCTCGCGACCCAGGTCGGCAGCTTCTACAGGGATCTCGCCGACCCGCTGACCGTCTCGGCGCTGGCGATGGTCCACCAGCGCTTCTCGACCAATACCTTCCCGAGCTGGCGGCTGGCTCATCCCTATCGATTCATCGCCCATAATGGCGAGATCAACACGCTGCGCGGCAACGTGAACTGGATGAACGCCCGCCGGCGAACGCTGGAATCGCCGTTGATCGGGGCCGACCTCGACAAGATGTGGCCGATCATCCCGCACGGCCAGTCGGACACCGCCTGCCTCGACAACGCACTCGAACTGCTGATCGCCGGCGGCTATCCGCTCGCCCATGCGATGATGCTGCTGATCCCGGAGGCGTGGTCCGACACGCGGATGGAGGCGAAAAGGCGGGCCTTTTACGAATATCATGCGGCGCTCATGGAGCCGTGGGACGGGCCCGCCGCGATCGCCTTCACCGATGGCCGCCAGATCGGCGCGACGCTCGATCGCAACGGGCTGAGGCCGGCGCGCTTCCTGGTCACCGACGACGATCTGGTGGTGATGGCCTCGGAAAGCGGCGTGCTGCCGATCGCGGAGGAGCGGATCGTCCGCAAGTGGCGGCTGCAGCCGGGCAAGATGCTGCTGCTCGATCTCGAGCAGGGCCGGATCGTCGAGGACCAGGAATTGAAGGCGGGGCTGGCCGAGGCCGAGCCTTATGGCGACTGGCTGGCCGAGACGCAGTTCAATTTGAAGGACCTGCCGCCCGGGACCGAGCCGGCCAAGACGATCGATGCCGACGCCCTCGGCCGGCTGCAGCGTATTTTCGGCTACACCCATGAGGATCTGAAATTCTTCCTGGCGCCGATGGCGGCGGACGGCGACGATCCGGTCGGGTCGATGGGCACCGACACCGCCCCGGCCCTGCTGTCGGCGCGGCCGCGGCTGCTCTACGACTATTTCAAGCAGAATTTCGCGCAGGTCACCAATCCGCCGATCGATCCGATCCGCGAGAGCCTGGTGATGTCGCTGGTGTCGATGATCGGGCCGCGGCCGAACCTGCTCGGCCGCCAGGCCGGCACCCACAAGCGGCTCGAAGTGTCGCAGCCGATCCTTACCAACCAGGATGTCGAGAAGATCCGATCGATCCACGAGACGCTCGACGGCGCCTTCCGGACGGTGACGCTCGACGCGACCTGGCCGAAAGGCGGCGACGCCCAGTCGCTCGAGGCGGCGCTGCAGCGGCTGTGCTGGGAAGCGACCGAGGCTGTGCTCGCGGATATCAATGTGCTGATCCTGTCCGACCGCTCGGCGGGCGAGAAAAGGATCCCGATTCCCGCCGTGCTGGCGACCGGCGCGGTTCACCATCACCTGATCCGCCAGGGTTTGAGGATGCAGACCGGGCTCGTGGTCGAAACCGGCGAGGCGCGCGAGGTGCACCATATGTGCGTGCTTGCCGGCTACGGCGCCGAGGCGATCAATCCGTGGCTCGCCTTCGACACGATCTCGGCGCTCGACCCGTCGCCCAAGGCCCAGGCCAATTACATCAAGGCGATCGGCAAGGGGATTTTGAAGGTGATGTCCAAGATGGGCATCTCCACCTACCAGAGCTATTGCGGCGCCCAGATCTTCGATGGCCTCGGCATCGGCGTCGAACTGGTCGACCGCTATTTCACCGGAACGTCGAGCGCGATCGGCGGGATCGGCGTCGCCGAGCTGGCCGAGGAGACCGCGCGCCGCCACCGCGCCGCCTTTGCCGCCAATGACGATGGGCTCGAGGTCGGCGGCATGTATGCGCAGCGCGTCGACGGAGAGGCGCATGGCTGGACCTTCGACAGCGTCGCCAATCTGCAGCATGCGGTGCGCGGCAGCCTGCCGGACAAATATCGCGCTTTTGCCGACGAGCTGAACGCGAGCAGCCGGCGGCTGCTGACGATCCGCGGCCTGCTCGAATTCCGTGCCGCTGGCCCGGCGCTGCCGATCGACCAGGTCGAACCAGCCGCCGAGATTGTGAAGCGCTTCGCGACCGGGGCAATGAGCTTCGGCTCGATCAGCCGCGAGGCGCATACGACGCTTGCGGTCGCGATGAACCGGATCGGCGGCAAATCGAACACCGGCGCGGGCGGCGTGGAGGTCGACCGTTTCACGCCGCGCGCCGACGGCAGCTCGATGCGCTCGGCGATCAAGCAGGTCGCCTCGGGCCGGTTCGGCGTCACCGCCGAATATCTGGTCAATGCCGACGATCTGCAGATCAAGATCGCCCAGGGCGCCAAGCCGGGCGAGGGCGGGCAGCTGCCCGGCCACAAGGTCGACCGCCACATCGCGACGGTGCGGCATTCGACGCCGGGCGTCGGCCTGATCTCGCCGCCGCCCCATCACGACATCTATTCGATCGAGGATCTCGCCCAGCTGATCCACGATCTGAGAAGCGTCAATCCGAAGGCGCGCCTGTCGGTGAAGCTGGTCTCCGAGGTCGGCGTCGGCACGGTCGCCGCCGGCGTCGCCAAGTGCATGGCCGACCATGTCACCATCTCGGGCTATGAGGGCGGCACCGGCGCCTCGCCGCTGACCTCGCTGACCCATGCCGGCCTTCCGTGGGAGATCGGCCTGGCCGAGACCCAGCAGACCCTGGTCCGCAACGGCCTCAGGGAGCGGATCGTGGTCCAGGCGGACGGCGGCCTTCGCACCGGCCGCGACGTCGCGATCGCAGCCTTGCTCGGCGCCGACGAGTTCGGCTTCTCGACCGCGCCGTTGATCGCGGCCGGCTGCATCATGATGCGCAAGTGCCATCTCAACACCTGCCCGGTCGGCATCGCCACCCAGGATCCGGTGTTGCGTGCCAAGTTCGCCGGCACGCCCGAGCATGTGATCAACTATTTCTTCTTCGTCGCCGAGGAGCTGCGCGAGATCATGGCCTCGCTCGGACTCAAGAGCCTCGAGGAGATGATCGGCCGCACCGACCTGCTCGCGCCGCGCGACATCGGCGATCATTGGAAGGCCCGGGGCGTCGTGCTTGACCGGCTGCTGCATCAGCCGGAGACCGGTGGCCTGCGGCGCCATGTCGCGGGGCTCGCGCGCAATTCCGGCACGGCGATCGACCGCCGGCTTCAGGATGCGCTCGACGGGCCGCTGCCGGTCCGGGTCGAGCGGCGGGTCGCCAATACCGACCGCGCGGTCGGCGCGATGGTGTCGGGCGAGATCGCGCGCCGCCATGGCCATCGGGGGCTGGATGAAGGCAGCCTCCACGCCGTGCTGACCGGCACGGCCGGGCAGAGCTTCGGCGCCTTCCTCGCGCGCGGCGTCACGCTCGAGCTGATCGGCGACAGCAATGACTATACCGGCAAGGGCCTGTCGGGCGGCCGCCTGATCGTCCGCCAGCCGGACGGCGCGCCGCGCGAGGCCGCGGCCAACATCATCGTCGGCAATACTTGCCTCTACGGCGCGATCGAGGGCGAGGCCTATTTCGCCGGCGTCGCCGGCGAGCGGTTCGCAGTGCGCAATTCGGGCGCGCTGGCCGTGGTTGAAGGCACGGGCGACCATGGCTGCGAGTATATGACCGGCGGACTGGTTGCGGTGCTCGGTCCGGTCGGGCGCAATTTCGCGGCCGGCATGTCGGGCGGGATCGCCTATGTGTGGGATCCGGACGGCCGGCTCGAGGCGCAGTCGAACATGGCGGGAATCTCGCTCGAGCCGGTCGACGACCCGGACGGGCTGCGCGCCCTGGTCGAGCGCCACCGCGACCTGACCGGCAGCCGCCGAGCGGCGGATCTGCTCGTCCGCTGGCCCGAGACGCTGGCGCAGTTCCGGATGGTGATGCCGCTTGAATATCGGCGCGCGCTCGAGGCGATGGCGATGGAGGCGGCCGAATGACCAATCCGACCGGATTCCTCGAGATCGATCGTCGCGATCGCGCCTATCGGCCGGTGGGCGAGCGGCTGAAGCATTGGCGCGAATTCGTCGAGCCCTTGCCCGACGAGGAGCTGCGGCGGCAGGCGACGCGCTGCATGGATTGCGGCGTGCCCTTCTGTCACACCGGCTGTCCGGTCAACAATCTGATCCCGGACTGGAACGACCTCACGTCCGGTGGGCGCTGGCGCGAGGCGCTCGACCGGCTGCACCGGACCAACAATTTTCCCGAATTCACCGGCCGCGTTTGCCCGGCGCCGTGCGAGGCGGCCTGCACGCTCAACCTGGAGGACGTGCCGGTGACGATCAAGACGATCGAGTGCGCGATCGTCGACCGGGGCTGGCGCGAGGGCTGGATCAGGCCGCAGGGCGCGGACCGCGGCAGCGGCAAGAGGATCGCGATCGTCGGCTCCGGACCGGCCGGGCTCGCCTGCGCCCAGCAATTGGCGCGGATGGGCCATTCGCCGACCGTGTTCGAGAAGGCCGACCGGATCGGCGGCCTGCTCCGCTACGGCATTCCCGACTTCAAGATGGAAAAGGCGCTCATCGACCGGCGCGTCGCCCAGATGGAGACGGAAGGCGTGATCTTCCGGACCAATATGGAGATCGGCGCGACCGTCTCGGTCGAGCGGATCATGGACGATTATCACGTCCTCGTCCTCGCCGGCGGGGCCGAGCATCCGCGCGACTTGCCCGTCCCGGGCCGCGAGCTGGGCGGCGTCCATTTCGCGATGGACTATCTGGTCCAGCAGAACCGGCGCAACGAAGGCCTGCCGCATGACGGCGCGCCGATCCTGGCGACCGGCAAGCATGTCGTCGTGATCGGCGGCGGCGATACCGGGTCGGACTGTATCGGCACCGCCAACCGCCAGGGCGCCGCCTCCGTGACCCAGATCGAAATCCTGCCCGAGCCGCCGCTCAAGGAGGACAAGGGGTTGAGCTGGCCGCGCTGGCCAGCCAAGCTGCGCACTTCCTCGTCGCAGGAGGAAGGGTGCGCGCGCGATTTCGCGGTGGTGACGACGGGGCTCGAGGGCAAGGACGGCCTGGTCACGGCGCTCAATTGCGAGCGAGACGGCGCGCCGCTGCGCTTGCCGGCCGATCTCGTCCTGCTCGCCATGGGCTTCACCGGCTCCCCGCCGGACGGGATTCTCGCCAAGGCCGGGGTGGCCTTGGGCGAGGCGGGACGCTACGAGACCTCGCGTCCGGGCGTGTTCGCCTGCGGCGACATGCGGCGCGGTCAATCGCTGGTGGTCTGGGCGATCCGCGAAGGCCGCGAGTGCGCGGACGCCGTCAACGCGTTTCTGATGTGCGAGGCCGAGGTTTGACCGACTTTTACCGTATCCGTCGCCTGCCCCCTTACGTCTTTGCCGAAGTGAATGCGATGAAGGCGGCGGCGCGCGCGCGCGGCGAGGATATTATCGACCTCGGCATGGGCAATCCCGACGGCGCGCCACCGGCCCATGTCATCGACAAGCTGGCCGAGGTCGCGCGCGATCCGCGCGCCCATCGCTATTCGGCGTCGAAGGGGATCGTGGGCCTCAGGCGGGCGCAGGCGGCTTATTATCAGCGCCGCTTCGGCGTCGACCTCGATCCCGACAGCGAGGTGATCGTCACCTTGGGCTCCAAGGAAGGGCTCGCCAATCTCGCCCAGGCGATCACCGCGCCGGGCGACGTCGTGCTGGCGCCCAACCCCTCTTATCCGATCCACCAGTTCGGCTTCATCATCGCGGGCGCGGCGATCCGCTCGATCCCGGCCGCGCCCGGGCCGGACTTCTTCGACAGCCTCGACCGGGCGGTGCGCTACACTGTGCCGAAGCCGACCGTGCTGGTGATCGGCTATCCGTCCAATCCGACCGCCTATGTCGCCGACCTCGCCTTCTACGAGAAGGTGGTCGGCTATGCGCGCGAGCATGGGCTGTGGGTGATCAGCGATCTCGCTTATGCGGAGATCTATTTCGGCGACAGACCGACGCCGTCGATCCTGCAGGTTCCGGACGCCAAGGAGGTGGCGGTCGAGTTCACCTCCATGTCGAAGACCTATTCGATGGCGGGCTGGCGGATGGGCTTCGCGGTCGGCAACCGGACGCTAATCGGCGCGCTGACCCGGGTCAAATCCTATCTCGATTATGGCGCCTTCACGCCGATCCAGGCGGCGGCGGTGGCGGCGCTCAATGGGCCGCAGGACATCATCGAGGCCAATCGCAAGCTCTACAAAGGACGGCGTGATGCCCTGGTCGACTGCTTCGGCCGCGCCGGCTGGGAGATCCCGCCGCCGGAGGCGAGCATGTTCGCCTGGGCGCCGATCCCGGAGCCGATGCGGCATCTGGGCTCGATGGAATTCTCCAAACGGCTGCTCGCCGAGGCGGGCGTCGCGGTCAGCCCCGGCGTCGGCTTCGGCGAGGAGGGCGAGGGCTATGTCCGGATCGCCCTGGTCGAGAATGAGCAGAGGATCCGGCAGGCCGGGCGCAGCGTGAAGAAGTTCCTGGGAGGCTGATCCATCATGGACATGCGCGCGATCCTCGGCCTGTCGGCGGTGATGCCGATCCTGACGCTTGCCGACGCCGCCGATGCGGTGCCGGTCGCGCGGGCGCTGGTGGCGGGCGGGGCGAAGGCGATCGAGCTCACCCTGCGCACCGACGCCGCGCTCGATGCCATGCGCGCCATCGCCGCCGAGGTGCCCGAGCTCATGATCGGCGCGGGCACGGTGCTGCGGCCCGGCGACATGGATGCGGCGGTCGATGCGGGCGCGAGCTTCCTGATCTCGCCGGGGCTGACGCCGAACCTGCTCGCGGCCGCAGCGGAGCGGGGCGTGCCCTATCTCCCGGGTGTGGCGACCGCGGCCGAGGTGATGATGGCGCTCGAGCACGGCCAAGACTGCCTCAAACTGTTCCCGGCCGCCCAGCTCGGCGTCGCGACGCTGAAGGCCTTTGCCGGGCCGTTCGCGCGCGTCGCGTTCTGCGCCAATGGCGGCGTCACCAGGGACAATGCGCGCGAATTCCTGGCCTTGCCGAACGTGCTCACGGTCGGCTGCTCCTGGATCGTACCCGACAAGGCCGTGGCCGAGAGGGATTGGGCGGCGATCGAGGCGAATGCCCGTATCGCGGCCTCATTGTCCGCGCCCTGACACCGTTGTCGTTTCGGCCGCGCGACGGTCTTGACAGGGCGTCGTTCAGCGCCGATGTGAGCGCTAACAATCGGACGAGGGGCGGAAGGCTTGGAAGAGGTGTCTCGGCACAAGATGCTGCCGGCGGACCCGAACGCCGTGCTCGTCGGACGCGTCGACCTGGGCGACGGTCCGACGCCGATCCTGTTGCGCGGCGGCACCGTCTTCGATCTTTCCAGGGTCGCGCCGACTGTCTCCGCCCTGTTCGAGCGTGACGATATCGCCGGCCTGACCGGGACGCCCCTCTTTTCCGTCGACGAATTGATCGGCCGCATCGCCGGCCAGGATCCGGCCCGTCCAGGTCTGCTCGCGCCGATCGACCTGCAGGTGATCAAGGCGGCCGGCGTGACCTTTGCCGTTTCGGCGCTCGAGCGGGTGATCGAGGAGAAGGCGCGGGGCGACATGGGCGCCGCCGCGTCGGTGCGCGCCCGGCTCGAAGGCCGGATCGGCGCCGGACTCAAATCGGTCGTGCCCGGCACCGAGGAGGCGGCGCGGCTCAAGGCGGCTTTGATCGAGGACGGGATGTGGTCGCAATATCTCGAAGTCGCGATCGGTCCCGATGCAGAGATCTTCACCAAGGCCCCGGTGCTGTCGGCGGTCGGCGCGGGCGGCGAGATCGGGGTCCGGTCGGACTCGACCTGGAACAATCCCGAGCCCGAAGTCGTGCTGCTGGTGAATTCCAAGGGTGTCGTGGTCGGTGCGACGCTCGGCAACGACGTCAATCTGCGCGATTTCGAGGGCCGCAGCGCGCTGCTGTTGAGCAAGGCCAAGGACAATAACGCCTCCTGCGCGATCGGGCCGTTCGTGCGGCTGTTCGCGGACGGCTTCACGATGGATGACGTCCGGGGCGCGACCGTCGAGCTCCTGATCGAGGGGCAGGAGGGCTATCGGCTCGAGGGCCGCAGCACGATGGCCGAGATCAGCCGCGACCCGGAGGAGCTGGTCCGCCAGGCGATGAGCGAGCACCATTTCCCGGACGGTTTCGCCTTGTTCCTCGGCACGTTGTTCGCGCCGGTCCAGGATCGCGACGAGCCCGGACGCGGCTTCACGCACAAGACCGGAGACGTCGTGGCGATCAGCGCCGAAGCGCTGGGCAGCCTGGTCAATCGGGTGACGACGTCCGCGGCGGCGCCGGCCTGGCGCTTCGGAATCATGGATTTGATGCGCAATCTGTTTGCGCGCGGGCTGCTGAGCGGGAATGGGGGCGCCGAAAGGAACAGCGCATGACCAGGATCCTGACTCATTTCATCGGCGGCGAAGAAGTGACGGCGGAAACGCCGAACGACAGCATCAACCCGTCCAACACGAACGAGGTCGTCGCCCGCTATCCGGCCGGCAGCAAGGCCGAGGTCGATGCCGCCGCCAAGGCCGCGCGCGCTGCCTTCCCCTCCTGGTCGCAGGCGTCGCCAGAGGTTCGCTCCGACCTGCTCGACAAGGTCGGAACGACGATCATGGCGCGCGCCAAGGAACTGGGCGAATTGCTCTCGCGCGAGGAGGGAAAGACGCTTCCCGAGGGAACGGGCGAGGTGATGCGCGCCGCCCGCATCTTCAAATATTTCGCGGGCGAGGCGCTGCGGCGCCATGGCCAGACACTGGAATCGACCCGGCCCGGGCTGGATGTCGCGACCCATCGCGAAGCGGTTGGCGTCTATGGCCTGATCACCCCCTGGAATTTTCCAATCGCGATTCCGGCCTGGAAGACGGCGCCGGCCCTGGCGTTCGGCAATACGGTCGTGCTGAAGCCGGCCAGCCCGACTCCGGCCACCGCCCATGCGCTCGCGGCGATCATCCACGAATGCGGCGCCCCGGCGGGCGTGTTCAACCTGGTGATGGGCGAGGGCGGCGTCGGCGGCGCGATCGTCGATCATGAGGAGGTCGACGCGATCTCCTTCACCGGTTCGCAGGGCGTCGGCGGCCGGGTCGCCGAAGCGGCGGTGCGTCGCCAGGCCCGGGTCCAGCTCGAGATGGGCGGCAAGAATCCGCTGGTCGTGCTCGACGACGCCGATCTCGACCGCGCCGTCGCCTGCGCGCTCGACGGTGGCTTCTTCGCTACCGGCCAGCGCTGCACGGCCTCGTCGCGGGTGATCGTCACGGAAGGGATACACGGCCGCTTCGTCGAGGCGCTGGCCGAGAAGGCGCGGGCGCTGAAGGTCGGGGACGCGCTCGATCCGTCGACCCAGATCGGCCCGGTGGTCAGCGAGAGCCAGCTCGAGCAGGACCTCAAATATATCCGCATCGCCACCGACGAGGGCGGCCGGCTGGTCACCGGCGGCGAGCTGATCTCGATGCCGACGCCCGGCTATTTCCTGTCGCCGGCCGTGGTCGCCGACACCGATCCCGACATGCGGATCAATTGCGAGGAAGTGTTCGGTCCGGTCGTCAGCACGGTCCGGGTGCGCAATTACGAGGAAGCGCTCGAGATCGCCAATCGCGGTCAGTTCGGCCTGTCGGCCGGCATCATCACGACCTCGCTCAAACATGCCCGCCATTTCCGCAAGCATATCCGGGCCGGGATGGTGATGATCAATCTGCCGACCGCCGGAGTCGACTATCACGTCCCGTTCGGCGGCTCGCGCAAGTCGAGCTACGGCGCGCGCGAGCAGGGTTTCGCGGCGGTCGAATTCTACACCCAGACCAAGACGGTCTATTCGGGAGACTGAACCATTGGCTGAGCTGCTGCCTGGCGGATCGCGCGCAATCTATCCGAGCCTTCGCGGCAAGCGCGTGCTGATTACCGGCGGCGGCTCGGGCATCGGCGCCGGCATCGTCGCCGAGTTCGTCCGCCAGGGCAGCGACGTCACCTTCTTCGATCTTGCCTGCGAGGACCCGCCCGAGGGCGCCCGCTACGAATGCGTCGACCTCACCGACGTCGCGGCTGCCCAGGCGGCGATCGCCCGGCTGATCGAGGAAGTCGGCGCGTTCGACGTGCTGGTGAACAATGCCGCCAATGACGATCGCCACAAGCTGGCCGACGTGACCGAGGCCTATTGGAACGACCGGATCAACGTGAACCTTCGGCACCAATTCTTCTGCGCGCAGGCGGTGCTGGAGGGCATGCGGGCCCAGGGCAGCGGGGCGATCATCAACCTCGGCTCGATCTCCTGGCACCTCGGGCTCGAGAACCTGGCCGTCTATCAGGTCGCCAAAGCGGCGATCGAAGGCCTGACCCGGGCGCTGGCCCGCGAGGCCGGCGGCGACGACATTCGCGTCAATTGCGTCGTGCCGGGCAATGTCCGCACGCCCCGCCAGCTCAAATGGTACACGCCCGAAGGCGAGGCGGAGATCGTCGCCGCGCAGTGCCTGAAGGGCCGGCTCGTGCCCGAGGACATCGCCGCGATGGTGCTGTTCCTCGCCAGCGACGATGCGCGGCTGGTGACCGGCCACAATTATTTCGTCGACGCGGGCTGGGCCTGATCGTGCAATATTACGCGCCGGAGCAGGTCTGCACGGTTGGCGCGACGCTCGGCGAAGGGCCGGTCTGGGTCGAGCGGGAGCAGGCGCTCTGGTTCGTCGACATCAAGCAGCGCAAGATTCACTGCTTCAAGCCGACGACCGGTTCACTGCGCAGCTGGGACGCGCCCGCCCAGGTCGGCTGGGTGCTGCCTGCCGAGGATGGGGCGATGGTCGCGGGCCTGCAGGTTGGGCTCTACCGTTTCGACCCGGCGTCCGGCGCCTTCGACCCGCTCGACCCCGTCGAGGCGGATCAGCCCGGCAATCGGCTCAATGACGCCTGCATCGATCCGAACGGGCGGATCTGGTTCGGCTCAATGGACGATCGCGAGGAAAGTGCGACCGGGCGCTTCTACCGCTTCGACTGTGGGCGAGTCAGCGAGACCGGCCTGGCGCCTGTGTCGATCACCAACGGCCCGGCGCTCTCGCCGGACGGGCGCTTGCTTTACCATACCGACACGCTCGGTGGGCTGATCAGCGTCTGCGACGTGCATGACGATGGCAGCCTCGGTGCAGCGCGGCCGTTCGCCCGAATCACGCCGGATGTAGGCTATCCGGACGGGCCGACGGTCGACGCCGCCGGCAATGTCTGGACCGGCATCTTCGCCGGTTGGCGGGCGCAATGCTACGCCCCGACCGGCGAGTTGCTCCGCGAGGTTCGCTTCCCGGTCGCCAACATCACGAAGCTCGCCTTCGGCGGCGAGGATCTGATGACCGTCTACGCGACCACGGCTCGCCTGCACCTGAAGCCCGACCAGCTCGCCGAGCAGGTTCAGGCGGGCGATCTGTTCGCCTTTCGCGCCGACATAGCCGGCGTCGCCGTTTCACCAGCAATCCTGGACTGAGCATGCGAGATGACTTGCTCGCGCGGCGTAGCTGACCTAGAAATGTGAGCGCTAACATCGAGCCGGATCACCGGCCGAAACAGGGAGAGGGATGATGGGGTCGATGGGTCGGAGAGGAATCGCTGCGCTGGCCGGATCGTTGCTGATAGGGTTGGGCGCAGTCGGGCTGACCGCGACCACAGAGGCGACCGCGCAGCGAGCCAATCGGCCACTCTACAAGGATGCGTCACAGCCGATCGAGCGGCGGGTCGAGGACCTGCTCGGACGGATGACCCTCGAGGAGAAGGTCGGGCAAATGGTCGCGATCTGGGAGAATCGGGGGCGAATCCAGAGCGCGAACGGCAATTTTTCGGCCGAGCGCGCGAGCCGAGCCTTTCCGAACGGGCTCGGCATGATTTCGCGGCCGTCCGACCGGCGCGGGCAGGAGAATGCCCCGGCGGGCGTCAACAAGGGGCCGCGCGAGACGGCGGAATGGGTCAATGCCGCGCAGCGTTGGGCGGTCGAGCGGACCCGGCTCGGCATCCCGATCCTGTTCCACGAGGAAGCACTGCACGGCTATGTCGCGCGCGATTCGACCAGCTTCCCGCAATCGATCGCGCTGGCGTCGACCTTCGATCCCGCCCTCGTCGAACGCGTGTTCAACGTCGCCTCGCGCGAGATGCGGGCGCGGGGCGTCCATCTCGCCTTGGCGCCGGTGGTCGACGTCGCCCGCGACCCGCGCTGGGGGCGGATCGAGGAGACCTATGGCGAGGATCCGCATCTGGTCAGCGAGATGTCGCTGGCGGCGATCCGCGGGTTCCAGGGCACGACCCTGCCACTCGGGCCCGAACGGGTGTTCGTGACGCTGAAACATATGACCGGTCACGGTCAGCCCGAGAGTGGCACCAATGTCGGTCCCGCCCAGCTCGGAGAGCGCACGCTCCGCGAGAATTTCTTCCCGCCGTTCGAGCGGGCAGTGCGCGAGCTGCCGATCCGGTCGGTGATGGCGTCCTATAACGAGATCGACGGCGTGCCGAGCCACGCCAATCGCTGGCTGCTCAACGACGTGCTGCGGCGCGAATGGGGTTTTCAGGGAGCAGTGGTGAGCGACTATTTCGCGATCCGCGAGATGGTCACCAGGCACCGCATGGCCGCGGATCCGCGCGAGGCGGCGGTCAGGGCGATCGAGGCGACCGTCGACATCGAGACTCCCGATGGCGAGGCCTATAACCATCTGCCCGACCTGGTTCGCCAGGGGCGGGTGACGGTGGCGCAGATCGACGATGCGGTGCGGCGGGTGCTGCGGATGAAGTTCGAGGCCGGCCTGTTCGAAAATCCCTATGTCGACGCGGCGGCCGCCGACCGGCTGACCGGGACCCCCGACGCGGTCGCGCTGGCGCGCGAGGCTGCCAGCCGCTCGATGGTGCTGCTCAGGAACCGGAACAATCTGCTGCCGCTCGACGCCGGCCGGATCCGGCGGATGGCGGTGATCGGCACCCATGCCCGCGACACGCCGATCGGCGGCTATAGCGACGTGCCGCGCAATGTGGTGTCCGTGCTGGACGGCATGCGGGCCGAGGCGAACGGGCGATTCCAGGTCGACTATGCCGAAGGCGTGCGGATCACCGAGCAGAGGATCTGGTCGCAGGACGCGGTCAATCTGACGCCGGCCGCGGTCAACGACCGGCTGCGGCGCGAGGCGATCGAGACCGCGCGCAATGCCGACGTGATCGTTATGGTGCTCGGCGACAATGAGCAGACCAGCCGCGAGGCCTGGGCCGACGAACATCTCGGCGACCGCGACTCGCTCGACCTGGTCGGACCGCAGGACGAGCTCGCCCGCGAGATCTTCGCGCTCGGCAAGCCGACCGTGGTGATCCTGCTCAATGGCCGGCCGCTTGCGGTCAATTATCTCGCCGAGAATGCGCCGGCGTTGATCGAGGGCTGGTATCTCGGCCAGGAGACCGGTCATGCGGTGGCGGATGTCGTCTTCGGCCGGGTCAATCCGGGCGGGAGGCTGCCGGTCACGTTCGCACGCAATGTCGGCCAGCTGCCGATCTTCTACAATCGCAAGCCGACCGCGCGGCGCGGCTATCTGTTCGGGACGACGGAGCCGCTTTTCCCATTCGGCTACGGCCTGTCCTACACCCGCTTCACCATGTCGGCGCCGCGCCTCGCCCGGCGGACGGTCGGCGTGAACGACCATGTCGCGGTCGAAGTCGATGTCGAGAATGTCGGGCGCCGCGCCGGCGACGAAGTGGTCCAGCTCTATGTCCGTGACGACGCGGCGACGGTGACGCGGCCGATCCTGGAACTGAAGCATTTCCGGCGCGTCACGCTGCGACCCGGCGAGCGGCGGACGGTGCGGTTCGAGCTGACGCCGGCCGACCTGTCGCTGTGGAACCTGCAGATGCGCCGGGTGGTGGAGCCGGGGACGTTCACGATCTCGGCCGGCCCGAACTCGGTGGATCTGCGGAACACAACACTGACCGTGCGTTGAGCGATCAGCGGCGGTGACGGCGTCCTATGGCCGTCCCGCCGGCGGCGTCCAGGCATAGGGGCCGATTGTCGCGCCGACGAACCCGCCTGCGGTGCGGGTGCTGAGCACGGTCCCGTCAAGCGGGGCGCCGACATATTCGAACCGGCCGCCGGGCCGGGCGAAGGAAAAGCGATAGGTGAGGCTGTCGGTCTCGACCCGCAGGATAACCGGCCCACTGCCGCCGCCCAGCGGGGCCGACGCGATCGCGACGCCCTCCGCCGGCTCGCTTGGACCGGCCCGGCGGCGCAATCGGACGATGTCCCGGCCATTTTCGCGCGCGATCGCCAACGCAAAGAAATATTCGTCGCTCTGCAGGACGGCGAGGCCGGCCTCTGCGCCTCCAGTCGGCTCGAAGGTGACCTGGGTCGCGGCGGTCGCATCGAGATGCTGCTGGCGCCGTCCGAAATAGCTCGGATTGCCATTGTCACCCAGGCGGACCGGGCGCGCGGCAAGAACCAGGCTGCCACCGCGCAGCCCGTGCCATTGCTCGCGCGGGTTGCGCATCATCATCCAGTGGAGGGGTAGGCGATTGCCGTCGAATTCCTCACGCGACACCGCCGGCAATGGCCGTTGGCGCGGGAGGTCGGGTCTGCGCGCGACATAGGGAATCACCTGGCCGGGCTCGGTGATGCGCGGCCAGCCATCGACCCATCGGACCGGCATCAGGAACACCTCGCGGCCGATATTGTAATAGTCGCCGCGATAGGGGCGGACGGCGAGGAATGTCGCCCACCAGTCGCCATTCTGGGTCTGGACAAGGTCGGCATGACCGGCGGAGGTGATCGGGAAGGGGCGGCCGCGGGGCAGGTCGCGCTGGGTCAGGATCGGATTGCCCGAATAAGGCATGTAGGGGCCGGTGACGCTCTCGCTGCGCAGCACGACCTGGCTATGCCCTTCGGCGGTGCCGCCTTCGGCGCAGATCAGATAATAGAAGCGGCCGACCTTCTGGATATGCGGGCCTTCGATCCAGATCGGATTGGTCGACGGATCGACGCCACCGTCGACCAGCACCCGGCGCGGGCCGATCGTGCGCAAATTGCGCGGATCGAATTGCTGGATCCAGATCGCGCGATGTCCGGAGTAGCGGGGCGTGCCCACGGGCGGGCCGTTGTTGACGATCCAGGCGCGGCCGTCATCGTCGAAGAACAGGCCGGGATCGATGCCGCCTTCGAGATCGGGCAGCCAGACCGGGTTCGACCATGGGCCGGCCGGGTTGGTGGCGGTGATGAGGAAATTGCCGCCACAATCGACGCAGGTGTTGAGGATGTAGAAAATGCCGCTCCGGTGCTCGATCGTCGGCGCGAACACGCCGCGCGACAGGCCGAGCGTGCCGAAATCGAGCTGGTCGGGGCGATTGATCGCATTGCCGATCTGGGTCCAGTTAACGAGGTCGCGACTGTGGAAAACCGGGATGCCGGGGAAATAACTGAAGGTCGACGTGACGAGATAATAATCGCGGCCGACGCGGGTGACGCTCGGGTCCGGATAGAAACCCGAGAGGATCGGGTTGTGATAGTCGTTCGGACCGGGACGCAAGGTGGCGTCGACCGGGTCCGAGCCGCGATAGTCGAACCAGTCGAAGGTCGCGGCGGGGCGCGGGACGGCGGCGTTCGCCGCGGCCGGGATGGAGGCAAGCACCAACACAACAGCAGCAATTTGGCTCAGGCTCCACCAGATGATCATGCCGTTCCCCTCTCCCTGACCCTCTCCCCTTCAAGGGGAGAGGGAATTGATGCTTAGCCGTCGCGTCCCGGCGCATAGGGGTGCCGGATCGCTCGATAATGTTCGAGGTCATACGGTGGCGGCGCCGCGCCCGGCGGCAGCGGCAGGCGCGACAGGCTCTGGAAATAGGCGATGCAGGCGTCGCGCCACCACTGCGCTTCCTGTTCCTGGATGGCGAGGAACTGGGCCACCTCCTGGTGGCGGAAGGGATCGACCCGGGGCGCCAGCGCCGCCCAGGCCCGGCGCATCGCCCGGACCTCGCCGACGCCGCGGTCGTAGCGCAGGACGAGCTCGTCCCAGACGGTCCGGCCGCTCGAAAGGCGGTGCGTCCACGGCACGTGGTGGAAGTAGAGCAGGAAATCGTCCCCGACCGTGTCGAGGCCGGAGAAGCGACGCGCGACCTCTGGCGCATATTGGGCCACCGCATTGCTGCCGCGCCGGGTGCGGTCGAAACCGATGCCGCCGCGGTCGGCGCGGTGAAAGTAGGTCGGATTCCAGTCGGCCCGCGGCAGATCGTCGACCCAGGGACCGGGCCCATAATGGTGACCGGTCGCCATCAGATGAACCAGGCCGAGCGGGGTCATATAGTCGACCACGGCCTGGCGCGAGCGTATCAGCATGTCGATGACCGGACGCACGACGGCCGGATCGTTGCCCCAGGTCATGCGGGTCCATTCCTCGGCCACGGCCGCGGCGGAGGCGTCGGGATTCCAGGCGAATCGGCCAAGCGCGTACCAATTGGCCTGGTCGAATTGGGAGCCGCTCCAGTTGCGGTCGTTGCCGGTGTTGGCGACGCCGGCAAGGACGGTGTGGCGGGCCTGGGTATCGCGGCCCTGGACAAGATTGGAGACGGTCGAGCCGGGGCCGCGGACGTGGGTGTCCGCGCGCAGCACCTCCTCCCACATCGTGCCGAGATAGGCGAGGTGGGTGGCGAAACCGAGATATTCCTTAGTCACCTGGAATTCCATGCCGAGCGCCGTGCGCGGCATCGCCCCGAACAGAGGGTGAAAGGGCTCGCGCGGCTGGAAGTCGATCGGGCCATTTTTAACCTGCACGATCACATTGTCGTGGAAGCGACCGTCGAGCGGCTGGAACTCGCTATAGGCCTGGCGGGCGCGGTCCTCGGGGCGTTCGTTCGAATAGACGAAGGCGCGCCAGATGACGATGCCGCCATGCGGTCCGACCGCCTCGGCGAGCATATTGGCGCCGTCGGCATGGCTGCGGCGGTAATCCTGCGGCCCCGGTTGGCCCTCGCTGTTCGCCTTGACCAGGAAGCCGCCGAAATCGGGGATCAGCCGATAGATCTCGTCCGACTTGGCGCGCCACCATGCGCGGACGCGCGGATCGAGCGGGTCGGCTGTGGGCAGGCCGCCGAGGGCCATCGGCGCATTGAACCGTGCAGAGAGATAGACTCGGATGCCGTAGGGCCGGAAAATGTCGGCGAGCGCCTGCACCTTGCGCAGGAATTCGGGCCGGAGCACGTCGGCATTGGCGTTGACGTTGGTGAGGACCGTGCCGTTGATGCCGATCGAGGCATTGGCGCGCGCATAATCGGTGTAGCGCGGGTCGCGATAGGCGGGCAGTTTCTGCCAGTCCCAGAGCGACAGACCGGCATAGCCGCGCACCACGTGGCGATCGAGGTCGTCCCAATGATTGAGCATCCGCCGCTCGACCCGCGGCTGTTCCTCGATGGCGAGACTGGAAATGGGCTGCCGGGTCTGGATCAGCCGGAGCAGATGGAAGGTTCCGTAAAGGGCGCCGACGTCGCTGTTCGCAACGATCACGGTCACCCGACGCCGATCGATCGACGCGCTGGAGATCAGATAGCCTTCAGGCCCCAGCCGCGCGACGCGGCCGGCAAAGCCGCGCAACATCGGCGTGTTGCCGGGGGTGCCGACCAGAATCGCGCCGTTGCGGTTGACATCGTCCTGGAGCGGCGGCGCGCGGCCGATCAGGCCCTCGAGTCCCCGCGCGAGCTCGGACCGGGCCGCATCGAGCGTCGGAGTGCGGGCCGGGACGACGATCGCGGTCGCAGCGGCGGCATAACGTTGGCGCAGCGGCTGCTCGACCAGACGATAGCGCAGCCAGAGATCGTAGCCGTCCTCGGCCAAAGCGGGCCGCGCCGCGAGCAGGGCGAGCAGAATGATCAGCGCGCGAAGACCGAATCCACGCATCCCCGTCCTCACTTTCCCGGGCAGTCGGACCATTGACAAAGGGCGCCGCTGCCTCGCAATGTGAGCGCTAACATAACTCGTCGCGAGAAAGCGGCAAGAGCCTATGGAGAGGCGAATGAAGATCACCCGTCGCGAGACCCTGGCGATGGCGACCGGCCTCGCCGCGCTGGGCGCGATGCCGGCTTGGGCGGCACAGCTAGGCGAGGCAGAGTCGCTGAACGCGCTGGCCCAGCGCAGCGGCCGGCGGTTCGGTTCGTGCGTCGGCGGCGGGTCCTTTCCCGATCCGCGTTATCGCGCGCTGCTCCAGCGCGATTGCGGCGTCCTGGTTCCTGAAAATGAGCTCAAATGGGGCTCGGTGCGGCGCCGACCGCAGGGCTTCGATTTTGCCGGTTTCGATCCGCTGATTGAATTCGGCGAAGCGAACGGCATGAAAATGCGCGGTCATACCTTGCTGTGGCACCATATGGACTGGTTCCCGCAATGGCTGGTGAACCACGAATTCGGGTCCAACCCGCGCGCGGCCGCCGAGCGCATGCTGGTCGACCACATCACCACTGTCTGCCGACGCTACGGCAACCGCATCCACTCCTATGACGTGATCAACGAAGCGGTCGACGCGAATACGGGCGCCTTGCGCGAGACGGTCTTCTCTCGCGCGATCGGCAGCGCCGAGGAGGTGCTCGACCTCGCCTTTCGGACCGCCCGCGCCGCGGCGCCGCAGGCGCAGCTCGTTTACAACGACTATATGTCGTGGGAGCCGTGGAACGAGACTCATCGGACCGGCGTGCTGCGGTTGCTCGAAACGCTCCGGCGGCGGGGCACGCCGGTCGATGCGCTCGGCATCCAGGGCCATATCGGCAGCGAGAATGACGACGCCTCGACCGGTTTCGGCAGCCGCCAGGAAGCGGAATGGCGACGCTTCCTCGATGAGGCGACCGGCATGGGATACGACCTGGTCATCACCGAATTCGACGTCCATGACAAAGGCCTGCCGGCCGAGATTGGCGGCCGCGATCGGGCGGTGGCGGATTTCGCACGCGCCTATCTCGACCTGATGCTGAGCTATGACGAGCTGGGTGACATCCTCGCCTGGGGAATGACCGACCGCTATTCGTGGCTGCAGGGCCGGTGGCCGCGTGCTGACCGGCTGGCCAAGCGGCCTTGCCCTTATGATGCGGACTTCCATCCCAAACCGCTGCGCGAGGCGATCGCCGGGGCGCTGCGCGGCGCATCGACCCGGTACCGCCGGGCGTGAGGCGGATCGGCGGCCTTTGGCTGCTGCTGCTTGCGCTGCTCGGCGCGCCCGTCTCGGCCGAACCGCTGGAGATCGCCGAAGCGCACATGCCGGGCGCACTTGCCCTGATCGACCGGGGGAGGCCGGTTCCGATCCTGATCGACGGCGCGCCGTTGCCGGGCGTGCGCCGGGCTGTCGGCGACCTCGCGGTGGATTTCGGACGGGTCGCGGGGCAGCCGGCGCAATTGATCGAAGGTCAGGGCCAGGCGCCCGAGCTGATCATCGTCGGGACATTGGGATCAAGCCCGATCGTCGACCGGCTGGTGCGCGAAGCGTGGCTCGACGTCGGCGGCGTCGCCGGCGAATGGGAGGCCTATGTCCAGCAGGTGGTGGCGGATCCCTTGCCAGGCGTAGCCCGGGCGCTGGTCATTGCGGGGTCCGATCGGCGCGGCACGATCTTCGGCATATACGATTTGTCGCAGGCGATCGGCGTATCGCCCTGGTATTGGTGGGCGGATGTGCCTGTCGCGCGCCGGAGCGCGCTGTTCGTCCGGCCCGGCCGCCATGCCGATCATCCGCGGGTGCGCTATCGCGGCATTTTCATCAATGACGAGGATCCGGCGCTGCGCGGCTGGGCGGAGCAGACCTTCGGCGGCTTCAATGCCCGCTTCTACGAGCGCGTGTTCGAGCTGATCCTGAGGAGCCGCGGCAATTTCCTGTGGCCGGCCATGTGGGGCAAGAGCCTGTGGGAAGACGATCCCGCCAGCGCTCGCCTCGCCGACGAGATGGGTGTCGTGCTCGGCACCTCGCATCATGAGCCGCTGATGCGCGCCCATGTCGACTGGGAGCGAAACGGCGAAGGGCCGTGGGATTATACAAGCAATGCCGATCGGCTGCGCCGGTTCTGGCGCGAGGGGCTCGAGCGCAGCCGGGGCAACGAGCAGCTCGTCACGATCGGCATGCGCGGCGACGGCGACGAGCCGATGACCCAGGGCACGGCCACCGAATTGCTCGAGCGGATCGTCGCCGACCAACGCGGGATCATCGAAGCGGTCAGCGGCCGCCCGGCCGCGGAAACGCCGCAGGTCTGGGCGCTCTACAAGGAGGTCCAGGACTATTATGACGCTGGCATGCGGGTGCCGGACGACGTCACCCTGCTCTTCGCCGACGACAATTGGGGCAATATCCGGCGGTTGCCCCGGCCCGGTGCACCGCCGCGTCCGGGCGGCTACGGGGTCTATTATCATTTCGACTATGTCGGCGGCCCGCGGAACTACAAATGGCTCAACACCAACCAAATCGAGCGGGTCTGGGAGCAGATGCAGCTCGCCCGCGCGCACGGCGCCGACCGGCTGTGGATCGTCAATGTCGGCGACATCAAGCCGATGGAATATCCGATCAGCTTCTTCCTCGACCTCGCCTGGAACCCGGAAGGCTGGCCGCTCGAGCGGCTGGGCGACTATCCGCGGCTCTGGGCGGAGCGGCAGTTCGGGGCCGGGCAGGCGGCGCCGATCGGCGGCTTGCTGACGCGCTACGCCCAGCTGGCGGCGCGGCGCAAGCCCGAGCTGCTCGATGCCGACAGCTACAGCCTGGTCAATTTCGACGAGTGGGAAAGGGTCGCCGGCGAATGGACGGCGCTGGAGGGCGAGGCGCGGGCGATCGGCGCGCGCCTGCCGGCCGAATATCGGGACGCCTATTATCAGCTCGTCCTTCACCCGATCGAGGCGAACGGCAACCTGCACGCGCTCTATCATGCGGTTGCGCGCAACCGCCTTTATGCGGAGCAGGGACGGACCGCCGCCAATCGCATGGCGGACGAGGCGGAGCGGCTGTTCGCACGCGATGCCGAGATCAGGCGCCGATACGAGCAGATCGGCGGCGGTCGCTGGGCGCATATGATGGCGCAGACCCATATCGGCTATACCGGCTGGCAGCAGCCGCCGCGCGATGTGATGCCGCAGGTCCGCAGGATTGCGCCGGCGAGAAACGCGCAACTCGGCGTTGCCGTCCCGGGAGACCGCCGCGCCTGGCCGGCAATGGAGGGCGCCCCTGCCTTGCCGGATTTCCACCGTGCCTCCGATCCGGTCCGTCGGATCGCCCTGTTCAATCGGGGCGGCGGCCGGCTGCGGGTCAGGGCGGCTCCGACGGCGGCCTGGATCCGGATCGACCGCACCGAGATCGAATATGAGGATCAGACCGAGCTGGCGGTGCGGATCGACTGGACTCGCGCGCCGACGGGCCGCCATCGCGGATTGGTCCGGTTGGCCGGCGAAGACGGCAGCAGCGTCGACGTCGTCGTCGCGATCGACAATCCGGCCGACGCAGCGACGGTGCGGGGCTTCATCGAGAGCAACGGCCATGTCGCGATCGAAGCTGCCCACCACGACCGCGCGGTCGGCGCGAACGGCATCGACTGGCGGACGATCCCGCATCTCGGCAGGACCTTGTCCGGCGTTTCCGCTTTTCCCGTAACTGCGCCCGCCCAGACTCCCGGCGGCGGCGCGCCCAGGCTGGAATATGTCGTCCATCTCGCCGACGCAGGTCCGGTCGAGATCGAGGTGCTGCTTTCGCCGACGCTCGACTTTCTCGGCACCGGCGGACTTCGCTATGCGGTCTCGGTCGATGACGAGCCGCCGCAGATCGTCAACGTCCATGCCGGCACGGGCGAGGCCGACTGGGCGCGGGCGGTCGCGAGCAATATCTGGACGCGCCGCAGCCGGCACCGGGTCGAGGCGCCCGGGCGCCACATCGTCCGGCTGTGGCTGGTCGATCCCGGCCTCGTCTTCCAGCGACTGCATGTCGTGCGCGGCGGCATGCCTCCATCGACCCTTGGCCCGCCCGAGAGCGCACGAATTCCGCCGCTACCGTAGTCTAACCGCTATACAGGCATCGGATCGGCCCATAGGGTCGCGCGGTTGCGTGCAGGGAGTGGGGCAGTTGGCTTTCAGACGCGGCAGGACGACCGAATGGGTCGCGCTGCCTCCGGCGAAGGGCTTCGCGCTGGCGGTCGTCAGCGTCGCGATCGTCGCGGCGCTGCGCCTGCTGATCGACCCATGGATCGGCGAGCGCGCCCTGTTCCTCGTCTTCACGATTCCGGTGCTGGTGACGGCCATCTA
>JAYRLF010000376.1:0-4084 GCA_041905385.1 Allosphingosinicella sp. | reverse complement strand
AACCTGCTCAGGTTCGCACAGGGGACTACCGCAGCAGCAGCGATCTATCTGGCGTATTTCCATTGCGCTTCAATCACGGCGCGATCTTGCGAAATGAGACGGTCACGAGACCGAAGCATCGATCGCCGCGCGATCTGCCGGCAAGGCCGGACCCAGGCAGCTCGGCCCCGCGAGACCGACTGACGCAGAACAACAATGAGAAGCAGGGAGGCTTTCGGCGCACCGTGCGCCGGACCTGCAAGGACCCCACTGTCCTTCGGCCCGAGCGTGCTGCCGGGATCCGAGCTCGAGTGGCGCTTCTTCGCCAATATTCATGCGCTTCAAGCCTATCTCGACCTGGCATTCCAGGGTGCATACCCGCCGCTCAACCTCGCCGCCCTGGACTTCGAGCAGGCGGCGCGGGATCTCGGCCTCGCATTTCCGCTGGCTCCAGCGACCAACCCCGACCTGCGGCGCTTCCGCGCGCGCGGGGGCAAGCTGATCACGCTGGTCGGCGCGGCGGACGGTGCTCATGTCGTCGGCCAGGCCCTCGACCATTATGAGACGGCGATGCGGACGATGGGCGGCGCTGCCGCGACGCAGGACTTCTACCGCCTCTTCCTCGTGCCCGGCATGGGCCATTGCAGCGGCGGGCCCGGCCCCTGGGCGATCGATCTCGTCGGCGCGCTCGACCGATGGGTGGGCGAGGATGCGGCGCCGCGGGCGCTGCTGGGACACCGGGTGCGCCCGGACTGGCCGCGCCCGTCCTTTCCGCTGGTGCCGACTGATCCGGCCCTGATCCTCGGCCGCCAGCCGCTCTACCCCTATCCGTCCTGGCCTCGGTACACCGGCCGCGGCAGTCCCGGTGACCCGCGCAGCTATGTTGCGGCTCCCGGCAATTCACTATCGGACCTGGCGGAACCCCAACGCGCGCGATAGCCGAGCCTACCGACCGGTCGGCACCTCAAGACCGACGGCGGCATTGGCACCAATCGGGGTCGCACCTGCCGCTAAACGACTCCGGGGCCGCATCTATTGCACGCTCGCGCCGCCATCGATGACGAGCTCCGCACCGGTCATGAACGCCGACTCGTCCGACGCCAGGAAGACGACCCCGGCGACGATCTCCTCCACCCGCCCGAGCCGCCCCATCGGCACCCGCTCGAGCCGCTTCGCGAGCGACGCGGGATCGGGCGCGAAGCTGTGCCGGAGCATGCCGCCGTCCGTCGGGCCGGGATGGAGCGAGTTGCAGCGGATCTTCTCATGGGCATGCTGGGCGGCGGTCACCTTGGTGAACCGCGCCACCGCGGCCTTGCTCGCGGCATAAGCCGGCTCCTGGATCTCGGCCTGGCCGATCGCCGCCAGCGACGAGATGTTGATGATCGATCCTCCCCCCTGGCGGCGCAGCAGCGGGATGACATGCTTGGTGCCGAGGAACACGCCCTTCACGTTGACCGCCATCAGCCGGTCCCACGCGGCTTCGTCGAGCGACTCGATCGGGCCCCGCTTGAGGACGATTCCGGCATTGTTGACGAGGATGTCGATGCGGCCGAACCGCTCGATCGTCCGGGACAGGGCGCGCGCCCAGTCGGCCTCGCGCGTCACGTCCTGGACGACGAAGTCGCAGTCGGTCGAGCCCAGCGCCTGCGCGAGCGACCTCCCCTCCTCTTCCAGGATGTCGCCGAACACGACCTTCGCGCCTTCACCGATCAGGCCGCGGACCTGATCGGCGCCGAGACCCTGGGCACCACCACTGACGAAGGCGACCTTTCCGGCAAGTCTGGTTCCCATCACTGACTCCTAGATCGCCGAAAGACCGCCATCGGCATACCAGGCGGCGCCGGTGACATAGGACGCCTCGTCCGAGGCCAGGAAGGCGATCACGCTGGCGATCTCCGCGCCGTCGGCGGCGCGCCGCATCGGGATCTTGCCGAGATATTCCTCGCGTTTCGCCGAATCGGCGAGCAGGCTCGTCACGAGCGGCGAGTCGACCGTGCCGGGCAGCACCGCATTGACCCGGATGTTGCGCCCGACATAGTCGACCGCGAGGACCCGCATCAGCCCGTAGCTGCCGGCCTTGCTCGCGCTATAGGCGGTGAATCCGGGCGCGCAGCCGAGCTGGCCGGTCGGCGAGGAGGTGATCACCACCGCCCCCCCTCCATTGTCGAGCAGCGCGCGAAGGCCATGCTTGCAGGTCAGGAACAGCCCGGTGAGGTTGACGTCGAGCGAGGTTCGCCAGGTCGCGAGGTCGAGCTCCGCCCCCGGCCGGTCGGCCTCCATCAGCATCACGCCGGCATTGGCGATGACCGTGTCCAGCCCGGCGAACGCATCGCGGCTGCGGCCGATCGCCGCGGCGACCTGTTCCTCGCTCGCCACGTCGGCCGCCACCGCGATGGCGCGCGCGCCGCGCTCCTCGACTTCGTGGGCGGCCTCCTCGGCGCGGACCAAGTCGATGTCCAGGATCGCGACCGCCGCGCCCTCCTCGCCGAGCCTGACCGCCGCGGCGCGCCCGATCCCCGAGCCACCGCCGGTCACGACCGCGCGCTTGCCTCCCAGGCGCATCACGAACGTCCCGTCTTATTCATATGATGGCATACCAACATCATCCGGGCCGGTGTCAAGCGGCAACCTCGTCGGCGTCGACGGCCAGCCCCGGCGCGTTCCGCGCCGTGCCGCCGATGCCGGGGTTGAACATGTTGGCCGGGTCGAGGCCGGCATAGAAAGCGCGCAGCGCCGGCTTGGCCTGATAGCAATGGCCGACATTGTGCTCGGCCGGATATTCGGCGCCGCGCGCATCCATCCGCGCGAGCAGCGCCGCCTCGAACCGACGCGCGTCGGCGCCGGGGGCGAGCACATAGTCCTGGTGGAAGACAAGGCAGAAGAAATGCCCGTAGACGACCGCGCGGACGACGCCCGCCGCCTCCCGGCCGGGCAGCGGATCGAACCAGGTCTCGATGTTCCGCGGCAGGGCGACGTCGATCGCGACCAGCGGCCCGACCGCGCCGGCATGGCAGTCGCGATAGCGGATCGCGGCGCCCGCGACCACGAACCGGTGGAGGAAGGCCCGCGCAGCCTCATCGGCGTCGCAGGCGAAGAACCCGCCCCTGCCGTCGGCGAACTGCTCGGCGAGCAGCGCCTCGGCCTCGCCGATCCCGTCATCGGCCATGGTCAGCAGCAGATGGTGCTCGTAGCGCTCCCGGAACATGCGCATCCGCGCCGGCAGGTGATCCGGGCACCAGCCGGCGAGGCGCTTCAGCAGCCGGTCGACCGCGCCGGCGCGCAGGCCAAGCGCGGCGCACCAGCGACCGAGCGCGCGCTGGAGCGCCTGCAGCCGCGGCAGGCGGGCCGCGCCGAGCAGGCGGATCGCCAGGAACATGTCCTTGCCATAATGGTCGGCCAGGTCGAACGCGTCGCGGTGGACATATTCGGCGGCGACCGGCAGCGCGGCGATGCGGGTGAGCGCCGCGCGGCGGAACGCGGCGAGCTGGCCGGCATCGTTGCTGCCGATGTAGAAGCTGCGCTGCCGACGGTCCTGCGCGAACGTGTCGAGCCGGACCGCGAACACGGCGAGCTTGCCGGCGCATCCGGACGCCTCGAACAGCCCGTCCGGATCGGCGTTGAACCGCGCCGGCGTCGCCGCCCCGATGTCCCGGATCCGCTGCTCGTAGCCGGGCGCGGACGCGCGGCCGGCGTCCGGGCGCACTGCGTCCGGCGGAAAGTCGCCGCGCTCGACCCGCGCCAGCACCGCCTCCGGCGGCCCCTCGAGGGCGATGCCGAGATGGTTGACCAGCTCGACCTCGCCGTCGCCGGTCGAGCGCGCGAACAAGGCGAGCTCGGTATAAGCAGGGCCGCGGCGAACGAGGGCGCCGCCGCTATTGTTGCAGACCCCGCCAATGACCGAGGCGCCGATGCAGGACGAGCCGATCACCGAATGCGGCGCGCGGCCGAGCGGCTGCAGCGCCCGCTCGAGCGCGGTCAGGGTGGCGCCGGGCAGGCAGAGGACCTGGCGGGCGCCGTCGAGCAGGTGGATCTTGTCGAGCGCGGGGGTCGAGATCAGGACGACGGGCCGGTCGTAGCGGCCGTCCGGCGTCGAGCCGCCGGTGAG
>JAYRLF010000375.1:0-4093 GCA_041905385.1 Allosphingosinicella sp. | reverse complement strand
CCACCATGATCAGGTAAACCGCGCCCCCGCGCGGTTTAGCCCTGTCCGGGGGACAGGGCGGCCTGATCATTTCGCTCCTTCGGAGCTTCGGCTGGCGAGGCAGCCGGAGCGTAGAAGGACGAAGGCTGCCCGCCATAGCTTTAGCGAAGGAGGGCCGGTCGAGACCCGCACCGACCCGCTACAAACTCCGTATCAACTTCACCGCCACCGCAGCCCAGCCGGGATCCGTCACCACCGTCTGCCGGTGCCCGCTTCCGAACGGCAGCACGTGGAGCTTGCCCCCGGGCTGCCCCGGGGCAGGCTCCTCGCGCCCGATCAGCCGGCCGAAGATGAACCGTCCCGCAGGCCGCGGCACCAATATATCGCGGTTCAACGCGCCGCCGAACTCCTCCGGCGCCAGCTTCGCCAGCCAGATCTCGTCGCCGCTGCGATAGTCGCCGACGCTCGACGCCACCTGGATCGCGACCAGCCCCTGTCCGGTCTGCGGCGCCACCACCACGCGGTCGCGGCGCGGCGCATGCGCGCCCTCATGGTCGAGCGTCGCCGCGACCGGAATGTCGTCGCGCTCGGGAAGGCTGACCAGATCCGACGCGTCGACCCCCAAAGCGCCGGCGATCCGGTTGAGCCAGCCCACCGAGACGGTGCGGGTTCCGATTTCGAGCCGGCCGATCGTCTGCGGCGTCGTCGGCGGATCGCACCGGTCGGCAACATCCTGGAGGGTCATCCTCCGCGCCCGCCGGACCTCGCGTATACGTGTGATCATCGACCCACTCCTAACCGGATCGGTTTCTCATCCTGCTTCGCATTCGCCGCAGCGGCAAGCGCGATTTCGGCACCGGGACGTCGGCGGGATTAATTCCTTGCCCGGCACCCCTTCCGGCGCGACAAGGCGACTCGTTTCGGGTGCGTCCGGCAGGGGAGGGCGGGATGACCTCAGAGGATCCGGGAGAACAGCGGACCGTCGTCCTGGACGCTTTGCCGACTGAGCCGCCGGCCGCGCCGGTCGTCGCGCAGGAAGAAGCGGCGCCAACCGCCCAGCGGATCGAGGCGCTCGATTTCGTCCGCGGCATCGCCTTGTTCGGCATCTTGCTGATGAACATCACCGGATTCGGCCTGCCCGACGCCTATACCAATCCGAACAATTCGGGCGGCGCCACCGGCGCCAATCTCACCGCCTGGATCATCACCCAGGTCGGCTTCGAGGGGACCCAGCGGGCCTTGTTCTCGATGCTGTTCGGGGCGAGCGTGATCCTGCTCACCTCCCGGCTCGAGGCCTCCGGCCGGCCCGACGCGACCGACATCTATTTCCGGCGCAACCTCTGGCTGGTCGCCTTCGGCTTCGTCAACGCCTTCGTCTTCCTCTGGTATGGCGACATTCTCTACGCCTACGGCGTCACTGCCCTGTTCATCTTCGCCTTCCGCAAGATGGCGTCGAAATGGCTGCTGATCCTCGGCGTCGCCGTGCTTTTCCTCGGCACGGTCTGGAACGGTTACGACACCTGGCAGCTGCTGCGAAAGCACGACGCCCATGCGGCCGCGGTCGCCGCGCGCGACGGCGGCGCCACCCTGACCACCGAGCAGGAAACGGCGATCACCGCCTGGGAGACCGCCCGGACCGCGTTCGAGGCGCCGCCGGAGAATATGCAGCGAACCACCGCCGCGATGACCGGCGGCTGGTGGACCGCCTTCCAGCATGTCGCGCGGATCAACGGATTCTGGCAGACCTGGGGCTTGTACCGCTTCTTCTTCGACGTGTTCGGCATGATGCTGATCGGCATGGGGCTGTTCAAGCTCGGCGTGCTGACTCTGGAGCGGCGCACCCGGGTCTATATGACGATGATGTTGGCCGGTTACGCCGTCGGCCTCACCGTGAACATCCTGGAGACGCGCTGGATCCTGAGCCACCAGTTCAGCGCCTTGTCCTTCGCCCAGGCCAATATCAGCTACGATCTCGGCCGGCTCGCCATGACGATCGGACATTTGGGGGCGCTGCTGCTGTTCGTCCGTTCCGGCATCCTGTCGGTGTTCCGCCGCGCCGTCGCCGCAGTCGGGCAGATGGCGGTCACCAACTATCTGATGCAGTCGGTGGTGATGGCGATCCTGTTCGTCGGCCTCGGCTGGTTCAATCAGCTGCAGCGCCACCAGCTTTATTATATCGTCTTCGCCGTCTGGGCATTTCAGCTGGTGTTCAGCCCGCTCTGGCTGCGCTGGTTCCGCTTCGGGCCGGTCGAATGGCTGTGGCGCTACCTCACCTACATGAAGCGGCCGCCCTTGCTGCGCGAGCGGCCAACGCCGGCCGCCGCTGGCGCCGGGGCGCTGCCGGCCGCAGCTTGACCATCCGCTGTGTATTATATTAGTAACACAGCATGATCAGCTTCGCATCGATCGCGGCCGGCCTGCTGGCGGCGGGTTCATCCACCGGCGCCGCCGCGCAGCCGGTCGACCGGATCGGCCGAATCTACTCCTATATCCGCAGCGATCGCGACGGCAGCGAAGCCGAGGTGATTCGGGTCTTCCGCGCCAGCCGCACCCGGATCGAGGTCAGCAAGATGCGCGGCCGCTGCAACAATGCCGCCTATGTGACGGCGGAGCTCGACATCGAGCGCGGCTATGCGATCCGCCACGGCGGCGGCCGGCTGCGTTCCAATGCGGGCCGCGAGGAGTTTGCCGTCATCACCTACGATCCGGCCGCGCGCCGGGTCGACGGCTATATCGACACGCCGAACGGGCGGATCACGCTTGGCGTCGACGTTCCGGACACGCCCTATCACATCTACGATTTCGACCTCGCCAGCCTGACGATCACCAACCAATATCGCACCCGGCCGCGTGCCGATTTCAGCTTCGGCATGCCGGTGATCTGGCCGAACGACGATCCGGCGCGCATGCTGCGCTACTTGGGCCGGGCCGACCTGCACTTCGTCCGCGAAGAAATTCGGGATGGCCGCCGCGCATTACGTTTCGAGGCGGGAGGCCCGGCCTTCGGCAATCGCGGCGGACCGATCTGGTTCGACGCCGCGGAGGGCCATATCATCGCGGCCGAATGGGGCATTCCCAATCATAGCGAGCATCGGGATTTCGCCCTACGCCTGACCGGCGTCAGCGATGGCGGCCCCGAGGAATGGCGGCGGCTGCTCACCGCCCATTATGAGAATTGCCCCGCTTGAGGCCGGGGCGGGCTTCGGCTAATCTCGTTGCATAAAGCAACCTTTCAGGAGTCGCCGCCATGATCGTCTACGGATCGTCGCTGTCGCCCTTCGTCCGCAAGGTCCTCGCCTTCGCCGCCGAGAAGGGCATCGAGATCGAGCTCAAGCAGAGCGGACTCGCCAACAAGGATCCGGAATTCCTGGAAGCCAGCCCGTTCGGCAAGATGCCGGGCTTTCGCGACGGCGATTTCGCGATCTCCGATTCCTCGGCGATCGTCGCCTATCTGGACGCGATCAAGCCGGAGCCGAACCTGATCCCCACCGAGGCGCGGGCACGGGCGAGGACGATCTGGTTCGACGAATATTCGGACACGATCCTGTTCGCCTGCGGCGGCAAGATGTTCTTCAACCGCGTCGTCGCGCCCTATTTCCTCGGCCAGCCCGGCGACGAGGAGATTGCCGCAAAGGCGGAATGCGAGGAGCTGCCGCCGCTGCTCGATTATCTCGAGCGGGTCATTCCGGAGAGCGGCTTCCTGGTCGAGGACCGGCTGACCCTCGCCGATATCTCGGTCGCGAGCCCGTTCGCCAATTTCCGCCATCTCAACGTCGCGATCGATCCCGCGCGGCATCCGCGCGTGACCGCTTATGTGGCGGCGATCCTCGATCGGCCGAGCTTCAAGGCGATGATCGAGAAGGAAGCCTCCTTCCTCGAGCGATTTGCGGCCTGATCGCCGAGCGTGCGATGCGCGCGATCGCCGACATCGCCAGCTTCCACGCCCATGTTTATTTTGCGGGCGAGGCCGAGGCTGGTGCCGCGCGCCGCCTCCGCGAGGCGGTCGCCGATCGCTTTCTTGTCCGGCTCGGCACCTGGCATGAAGGTCCGGTCGGTCCCCACGATCGCCCGATGTTTAGGGCCTCGGGCCCGCCATTTATGAGGCCGTGACAGG
>JAYRLF010000374.1:0-4094 GCA_041905385.1 Allosphingosinicella sp. | reverse complement strand
ATGCACCACAAGGGCAAGGTGGTCAGCCGCACCGAGCTGATCGAGCATATTTACGACCAGGATTTCGACCGCGATTCGAACACGATCGAGGTGTTCGTGACCCGCATTCGCAAGAAGCTCGGCCCCGACGTCATCACCACCATCCGCGGCCTCGGCTACAGCCTCGAGGAACCGGGGCAGAGGGTCAGCCACAGTTCATAGCCGCGCCGCTCATAGTCATGCGGTGAGCAGGGCATGAAGCTTCCCCGGATTCAGCTGCGCCGCTTCTGGCTGAGGAAAGCGGGCGCCAAGACGACGGGCTCGATCACCCGCCGCATGATCGGCATTGCCGCGCTCTGGATCTTCCTCTTGCTCGGCGCCGGCGGCTGGGCGCTCGACCGGGTGCTGATCTCCGCCATTTCCGAGAATTTCGATTCGCAGCTCGATTATGTGCTGACCTCGATGGTGAGCTCGGCCGAGATCGGCCCGGAGGGCGAGGTGCTGTTCAACCGCGCGCCGGCCGACCAGCGCTTTCTCGAGCCCTATTCGGGTCTCTATTATCAGGTCAGCGGAGCCGGCTTCGAGCCCTTCCCGTCGCGCTCGCTCTGGGATCGGCGGCTCAGAATAGGCAGCGCCCATGGCGATGACGGCGCCCATTTCTACGACAGCGAGGAATTCCCGATGGAGCGGCTGCGCGTGATCGAGCGCGACGTCCGCCTGCCCGGATCCCAGGTCCGCTGGCGCTTCCAGGTCGCCCAGAATCGCGACGTGCTCGACGAGCAGATCGGCATCCTCCGGCGCACCCTGGTCCGCTCCTTCGGCATCCTCGCCTTCGGCCTGATCGCGATCGCCGCGGTGCAGGCGATCTACGGCCTGTGGCCGCTGCGGCGGGTGCGCCGCGCGATCGTCGCGATCCGCTCCGGCATGGCCTCGCGGATCGAGGAACGGCTGCCACGCGAGATCGAGCCGCTGACCGCCGAGCTCAACGCGCTGCTCGAGCATAATGAGCTGCAGGCCGAGGAGGCGCGGCGCCACGCCGGCAATCTCGCCCATGCGCTGAAGACGCCGCTGACCGTGATCACCAATGCGGCGACCGCGCACGCGCCGGACCTCGCCGACACCGTGATCCGCGAGGCGACGACGATGCGCCGCCAGGTCGACCACCATCTCGCCCGCGCTCGCGCGATCGGCCGCCGTTCCAGCGCCCAGGCGCGAGCCTCGGTCTGGGAATCGCTCGAGGCGGTCGAGCGCGCCGTCACCCGCATGTACGAGAATGTCACCGTCGATCTCGCCGGCGACAAGCATGCGGTGGTCCGGGTCGAGCGCCAGGACCTCGACGAGATGCTCGGCAATCTGATCGAGAATGCCGCCAAATATGGCAATGGCCGCGTCTTCGTCACGGTGAAGACGACGATCGAATGCGTCGAGATCGAGGTCGAGGACGACGGCGCCGGCATTCCCGAGGCCAAGCGCGAATCGATCTTCGACCGCGGCGCCCGGCTCGACACCGGCAAGCCCGGCACCGGCCTCGGCCTCGCCATCGTCCGCGACGTGGCGGAGATCTACGAAGGCTCGATCAGCCTCGAGGAGAGCGAGGATCTCGGCGGGCTGCTGGCCAGGCTGAGGCTGCCGGTGTCGGGGACGGCTTTGATGCTGAAGGGGTAGGGGAAAGCTAGCCCCTCCCCTTCAGGGGAGGGGTTGGGGTGGGGTACGGCGTTCGCGCAATACCCCAGCCTCCGAAGAGCCCGACTGCGCCTTCGCCGGCATCGAGCCGGCTCAGTCGCCACCCACCCCTTCCCCCTCCCTTGAAAGGGAGGGGCTAATTGTGGACGCCTTGCCTTTGCCACAGTCCGGGCGCAGAGCGCGCGCGTCATGACCGCGACCGTCCATCCGATCGGCGCCAGCCGCGCGCCCTCGCTCGACCCGATCATCCAGCTCGTCGCGGCGGACCTCAATCACGTCAATGCGGTGATCCTCGACCGGATGCAGAGCCATGTCGCCCTGATCCCGGAACTGGCCGGCCACCTCATCGCGGGCGGCGGCAAAAGGATGCGGCCGATGCTGACGCTCGCCTGCGCGCGGCTGCTCGACTATCCCGGCGCCCGCCACCACAAGCTCGCCGCCGCGGTCGAGTTCATCCACACCGCGACCCTGCTCCACGACGACGTCGTCGACGGCTCCGGCCTGCGCCGCGGCCGCCGCACCGCCAACATCATCTGGGGCAATCCGGCGAGCGTGCTGGTCGGCGACTTCCTGTTCAGCCGCTCGTTCGAGCTGATGGTCGAGGACGGCAGCCTCAAGGTGCTCAAGATCCTCTCGCGCGCCTCCTCGGTGATCGCCGAGGGAGAGGTCAACCAGCTCACCGCCCAGCGCCGGATCGAGACCGACGAGGATCATTATCTCGAGATCATCGCCGCCAAGACCGCGGCCCTGTTCGCCGCCGCCTGCCGGATCGCCGCGGTCGTCGCCGAGCGCGAGGAAGCGGTCGAGGACGCGCTCGACGCTTATGGCCGCAATCTCGGCGTCGCCTTCCAGCTGATCGACGACGCGATCGACTATGCCTCGGACGCGGCGACGATGGGCAAGGGCGTCGGCGACGATTTCCGCGAGGGCAAGGTCACCTTGCCGGTGATCCTCGCTTATGCGCGCGGGTCCGAAGCCGATCGCCGCTTCTGGCGCGAGGCGATTTCCGGCGACCGCAGCTCCGACGCGGATCTCGCTTATGCGATCGGCCTGCTGATGGGCTGCGGGGCGCTTGCCGACACGTTCGAACGCGCCCGCCACTATGGCCAGCGCGCGATCGATGCGCTCGGTCCGTTCCCGGCCGGCCGCGCGAAATCGGCGCTGATCGAGGCGGTCGAGTTCGCGGTCCGCCGCGCTTATTAGGATCCAATGCGCAGAAAGCCGACCCGCCCGCCGATGAAGGGCGGACTCGATCCGATCGGGCCGTTCCATCCCTATCTGGTCTATGCGGCCGTGCTGCTGCTCGACCTCGCCGGTGTCGTCGTCATCGTCGGCGTGCTGGTCGGGCTGGTCCATCTGGTGGCCAAGCTGTTCTGACCATGGCGCCGGCGATGCCGCCCTATGTCGCCGTTGCGAATCCCGATTTCTGGGTCGCCAGGAATCTGCGTGGCCATCGCCTGGCGCTGTGGCGCATGGGCTTTCGCGGCTTGCCCCTGATCGGCCGGATGTCGGCGCGCCATCGCCGGCCGCTCGATTTCCCGGCCATGGGCCGCCTCGCCACGCGCTTGCGCGACCGCGGCTTCGCGTTCGGCGCCGGCCATGGCTGGTCGCCCGCCGAGACCGTCGCCTTCCTGCGCGACGAGGGCCATTTCCAGGGCCCCTATGTCGAGATCTACTGGGGCGAAGGCGGCGCCTGGCAGCTCCGGGAGCATCAATGAGCGGCCTGCCGATCGAGGCGGTGCTGCCGGCGTTGCGCGCCGCCCTCGCTTCGGCCGCCTCCGCGGTCATCGTCGCGCCCCCCGGCGCCGGCAAGACGACGATGGTGGCGCCGGCGCTGCTCGCCGAACCCTGGTGCGAGGGCGAGATCCTCCTGCTCTCGCCGCGCCGCCTCGCCGCCCGCGCCGCCGCCGAGCGCATGGCCGAGCTGGCCGGCGAGCGGCCTGGCGGGACGATCGGCTATGTCACGCGCCTCGACAGCAAGCGCTCCGCCCGCACCCGGATCACCGTGCTGACCGAGGGCATCTTCCTCAAGCGGATCCAGGCCGATCCGGAACTGGCCGGCGTCTCGGCGGTGCTGTTCGACGAGGTCCATGAGCGCAGCCTCGACAGCGATTTCGGACTCGCGCTCGCGCTCGACACCCAGGCGGCGCTGCGCCCCGACCTGCGTCTGGTCGCCATGTCGGCGACGCTCGACGGCGCGCGTTTCTCGACCTTGATGGACGGCGCCGCCGTGATCGAAAGCCTGGGGCGCGCCTTTCCGATCGAGATCGTCCATCTCGGCCGCGCCGCCGAGAAGAGGATCGAGGACGAGATGGCGGCCGCCTGCCGCCGGGCGCTGGCCGAAAGCGAGGGCGGCCTGCTCGCCTTCCTGCCCGGCGTCGCCGAGATCGAGCGCACCGCCGAACGGCTCGCCGGCCTGCCCGCGGGCGTCG